>NZ_JAPVXT010000007.1:0-106093 GCF_041431445.1 Veillonella sp. 20925_1_51 | reverse complement strand
AAAAAATGTGGATTGCTCGAAAGCAATCCACATTCTATTAGTCTTTAAAGTAAGGCTTGAAACCTTCACCTTGATGACGAGGTTTTCTGTCACCACGTGGACGATCAGATCTACGATCATCTCTGCGGCGGTCATCACGACGTTCACCTCTGCGGTCATCGCGACTGCGACGAGGACGATCATCACGACGACGATCTCCGTCACGGCGGCGATCACCATCTCTACGACGGTCACTACGGCGGCGGTCACTACGACCACCTTCACGACGACGGCGTACACGCAATGGTTTTTCTTCTGTAATATTTACAGGAGTTGTATCTGGTTCTTTTGTTAACAATTTAAGAGCTGCTGCCAAAAGTGTTACGGAATCTGTATCATTCAACAATTCCTCTGCACTAGATTTGAATGGTGCTAATGCTTCTAAATTATCTGTCATTTCAACGAGACTTTCAATTGCCAAACGTTGTTGACCTTCAAGAACTTCACCTAAGGAAGGTGCACGGCGGCGTGCGATTTTACGTTTTGTTAAACGCTCGATAGCATGTAAATGCTCCATTTCACGAGGGATAACGAACGTGAAAGCTTGACCAGCTTTACCGGCACGGCCTGTACGACCTACGCGGTGTGTGTAGCTTTCAGGATCTTGAGGCATATCATAGTTATATACGTGAGATACGCCAGAAATGTCAAGACCACGAGCTGCCACATCAGTAGCCACGAGAATATCGATGGTACCTTCGCGGAATTGACGAATTACGCTGTCCCGTTTTTGTTGAGACAAATCGCCATGGATGCCTTCCGCCATGTAACCACGTTTCTTAAGACCTTCAGTTACTTCATCAACACGACGTTTTGTACGTGTGAAGATAATCGCAAGTTCAGGTGTTTGAATATCGAACAAGCGGCAAAGAACATCGAATTTTTGACGGTCTTGCACTTCGATATAATATTGTTCAATTAAGTCCATCGTAACTTGAGTCGGTTTCATACGAATCAATGTTGGCTCTGTCAAATATGTTTCAGCTAATTGTTGGATAGCTTTAGGCATAGTTGCGGAGAACAACAATGTTTGATGGTCTTCTGGGATAGCACCCAAGATTTTATTGATATCATCAACAAAGCCCATGTTTAACATTTCGTCGGCTTCGTCCAATACCACAACTTTCACATGATCAAAGTGGATAGAACCACGATCCATATGGTCCATCAATCGGCCTGGAGTGGCAACGATGATTTGAGGGTTCTTTTTCAATGCACGGAACTGACGATTAATATCTTGACCACCATAGATAGGTAGTGCTGTGATATTCGTGTATTGAGCCATTTTGTTAAGCTCTTCAGCTACTTGGATAGCTAATTCTCGTGTAGGGGATAAAATAACTACTTGAACGTGACGCTCATTCCCGTCTACGCGTTCCAATACAGGCAAGCCAAATGCTGCTGTCTTACCAGTACCTGTTTGAGCTTGACCGATCATGTCTTTACCGCTCATGGCTACTGGGATAGCTTCCTGTTGAATTGGCGTAGGCTCTTCAAAGCCCATATCGTTTAACGCTCTTAGAACAGGTTCGCTAATCATTAATTGTTCAAATTTTTCTAACATCTAAATGTGTTTCCTCCTATCGCGCACGAATTATGCGCGTTAGAATAGTATATCATATTTCAAAGGTGAACGCTATAAAAGTAATTACAAGTCAAAACTAAATGTTCTTTCTTCTCTCTCTTAACTGTTCTATTAAAACGATTCCACCTGACACACAAAGAAAAACAAGGTATGATAAATGAATAGGCATATACAAACATTCAACAAGAGCAACCCATAGAATCAAAATTAATTTAGAAATCCATTTCATTGTTATTCTATCAGCTATCATAAATATAGATAAATTGATAATTATTTTAATGATTATCGCAGCGATTATAACGATTGACGTAAATTCTTCTCTATAATCTGTCAGTTCATATAAGGGATATAATAAATAACTTAAAAGAGCACTAAGTATTATTAAGAACCAAATATTGAGTCCCTTTAAAAGTTTAGCCTTACTATAGTAAAAGACTCCAACCAAAAGAAAGAGTAAAATGCTAAGTAATATTCCTATAACTAATAGATAATCTAAATGAATCATGGTTTATACTCTCCTTTAATCATTTTACCAGTCTCTTTTACAATACACTCTTAAATGTTCTTAATTATAGCATACGGCAGCTCCACACTTATTAGATACTGATCTTCTATATTATGCACAAAAAAGGCACCTCGAAGGAGGTGTCTTCTTATTATGGTTTATTGAAGAATTCTATATTATTAGTCTAAGATAATAAAACAATATATATTTTTTTATTTAGAATAATACCTTCCTAAACGCATAGATGCAAACAGTAATAAACATCAGCATCGAAAATACGGCAATGAGTCCACGATTGTAATATATGCTATCTCTTTTTTGAAAATATCCTGTGCACAGTGTAACAAGTGTAAAAATAGTCCAAACACTTCCATAACTCACAATTACTGTATAATCTCTATCAATTATAATTTTAAGAATCAGTAGAGCTAAACTTATAAGAGAAATAATAGACAAATATTTTGTTAAACTACCAAAAACTCTATGTTTTTTTATGTATTCATACTCTTCATTAATTGAAGTCTTACGAATTTCAAGTTTATATAAGGCTATTCCCGATATGATAGATGCAAAAACAAACGTACTACCTAATATTGTTAACCTACTCATCTTTTACCTCATTTTTCATCGACGATACTTTTCTTGTATTCAATCTTTCTCTTTACTACTTAAAGAATATATCTTTAAACGCATAAGCAGAGCCTACAACACCGAATAATATTGAAACAATAGCAATTATCCCACGTTTATAATATAAACTGTCTCTCTTTTGAAAAAATCCTGTACACATTATCAAAAGCACGAAGAATCCCCAAGCCCCACCAAAACGTGACACAAACTCATAATCTTTATAGACTAAAAAGTTAAGGTTTAGTAGTAATATACTTATAATGGCAATTATAGATAAATACCTAGTTAAATTACCAAAAGCTCTATGTCTTTTGATATATTCATATTTTTCATCAATGACACGTTTACTAATCTCAAGTTTATATAACCCTATGGATAACGACATAGATATGAAAATCCAAAAATATCCTAACATTTCAAGTTTTTTCATTTTTTACCAGTCTCTTTTACAATACATTCTTAGATGTTCTTAATTATAGCATAAGGTCTCTCGATACTGATAAGATACTGATTGTCTATATTAAGCACAAAAAGGCATCTCCAAGGAGGTGCCTCATTGTTATAGTTTATTGGAGAATTGTATGGTATTAATCAACTATATAAGTAAAAATATGTTTTAGGTATAATATGATTAAAAGAACGTACTTCAAAATACCGCCAATAATTAAGCAATGTCTGTTAAGCAATTACGATTTAATGAACTTTCTAAAATAGTATAAAAGGAATACCAATGAAACCATTTACTCTTAAAAGATTTGTATTACTACCGTTGATTGTACTATCCCTCATACTAACAACGGGTTGTCATCTTCTATCACATTACAGTGAAGAGGAAGTTCAACAATATATAAGTAAGAATTATCCTAACCTAACATATCACTTGGAGTCACAAAGGAACAATACATGGCAAGTCACCTTTGATAAGTATCCCCAAATACCAATTGAAATATCTGAAGTCTTGCACACCTCTGCACCTGTTGTACCACAAGTTGAGCGAATACTGATAACCAACATTCCGTTGATAACTGTATTCCCATTAATGAAAAACTATCTAACGGCAGAGGAGTTATCCTATGCCACATATGATACATCTTCTTTATATATTGAAATGCCTATCCCCTATTCGGCTATACAAAATCAAGATGTAATAAACTTTTTCAATCGTATGGATCAATTCTGCAAAGAATATGCTTCAACATATCCAGACTTCAAAGAAAAAATATATATTAGAGTCATCATAAAACCATCTGATGGATCTGATGCACCGCAAGAATATAGAAGAATATTCCGCTTATCCCAATATTAATAAAAGAGGTACCCTCTAGGGTACCTCTTTTACGTATGAGACGACGTTATCATTTGATATTTTAGAATTATTATATGTGACATCATTTCACACTATCATCAACAATTCTTATAATCCTCCTAAAGAAATCATATCCACCATTTATATAATCGCCCATTCCTACTTCCCTATCTTGAAAATATGGTGAAATAGGAAGATAGCCCCACACAATACCTAATCCTCCACATAAATTGCGGCCACCATCTCCACCTTTATAGGAAAACACATCATTATCATATACAATTTCTCTACAATACGGATCGTCACCTATAATAAGGCCAAAAAAGTTTTCTTTTTCTAACGTATAATCTCCATCATTATCCATCCATTCCATATGCTTTAAATTCATAGAGAAATCTATATTGTTTCCCCATGGAAAGATAGTTCTACATCCCTTGCCAGCTAAATACTCCCACTCTCTTTGTGTAGGCAAAGAATATCTATTATCTTTTATATCCTGTAAAAGTTTCTTAAATGTGGTTTCTTCATAAAGTTTGCCACACCAATTGCTATCGTCTGTTTTATATAAACAAACAGTGTTGTGCACCATCACTTCAGAAACACCTTTTTCCTCGGCTTTTTTTATCATCTGTTGCCACTCTTTATTTTGTCTGAGTGTCTCATCTGAAATAGGTATCCAACAAGTTTCACTATACTCTTTTTGTACCAATAATGGATGGATTACAAACTCATCTTCTTGAGTAAAATTATGTTTAAAATACGTTTCTATGTTGGATAGTACCTCTTCATCTTCTAGTGTTTCCCTAATCTTAGTTTGAACATCGTCTTCACTAAAGATTTCCTCTTCATATCCCTCGACAAATGGATAGGCAAGCTCCGCTAAATTTTCATCATTAAAAATATCCTGAAATGGTTTATTTTTAAAATCAAACCCTAACGTAACAGTATCTCCAGGAACAAATACAAATTCTATACCATCATGTGAACGATATACCGCCGTATATGTGGATTTTCCAAAGGCAGTAAATTCTTTAAAGCATATTAATTCTAAATTATATATTTTTCCAATCTTATTTAATAATTCTATTCTATCGCTAGTAGATAACAAATCATATTGGGGATTATACAATTTTTTGATGGGAATAGGATTCATTAATTTGATACTCCTTATTTTTATCTAGTACAAATATTCTTTACTATGCATTTACTCTATGTGCTTAAGTATTGCCTTAGGGTTTGATTTTCTAATGGCCCTAACTGCAATGCCTTCCTATTTTTAATCGCATTAATAGCTAATGCTTCAAAGGTATCTTTATCAAAATCAGAAAACTCGTTAAAGGAGTTAAACACTATGAATCGTTGATTTATTAAATTAGGTAATACCGTTAAATCTTTCGTTCTTACTTTATTTAACTCATTTCGTGCATAAGATTCATATCTCTCATCTCCTGAATTATTCTTGCTAAACCGACCTATATCAAGATTGTCGGAATAATAGCTATATATAGCTTTCTGAGAGAAATCAAGTTTAGTCAATTTTCCAAATTCAAAATTATAATAAGCGTTGTTTCTATAAATATGCTCACTCCCATACTTACCAATAATCGTTCCTGTAGAAAGATCAACTATATCATTATGCTTAACCATATCTTCCTTTCTATATGATACATAGAAAGGTAGCTTTATAGTATATCCAGCGTGTGGACCTGTATATCGTTTCTCACTATCATAAAAGATCTCATGCCATATATCTCTATCATTTTCATCAAGACTAGAAATATTAGGGTATAACTCATCAAGGCTCACATTAAAATGTGTTTCTTTAGCATCTATTCGAGGAATGAAAGTATTATATTTATTAAGATCTTTATTCCAAGCATCTAACAAACTTACATTTTCATCAAAAATACCAATACCGTCTAAAGTTATATAATAGAGTTTATTATCTACCTCATGAACAGCAACTACATTATCAGCAATCTTACGATTTTCATTGCCATAATATAATCCACTCTCTTGAAGTTCACTTAAATAAATCAGACTATTTTTAAAGTCTCCACTTGCCAAGAAATATATCAATACTCCCAATATGAGGATATAAAGCACTACTATTATACCGACAAAATATCCAATCCATTTAAGCACTCTCTTAAAATTCATAATCGCCCTCTCAAAACAATACTTATATTCTTAGAATCTGAATTGGCATATTTCCTATTTAAAATAGTACCTGCCTAAATGCATAGGCAAACACGATCATACCAAACAACACAGAAGCTATAGCAATAAGACTCCGTTTAAAATATACACTGTCTCGCTTCTGGCAAAATCCTGTAAACATTGTGAAAAAGAAGAAAAACAACCAAACACTGCCATAATTCACTATAAAGTTATAATCTTTAGCTATTAAGAGCTTAAAATTTAATATCACTAAACTTATTATAGAAATTATGGATAAATACTTTGTTAAATCACCAAAAATCCTATGTTTTTTTATATATTCATATTTTTTATCAATTGGATGATTACGAATCTCAAGCTTATATAATCCCATAGATAACGACATAGATACAAAAACAAAAAAATATCCTAACATTTCAAATTTGCTCATTATCTCTCCAGTCTCTTTTACAATACACTCTTAGTTGGTCTTAATTATAGCATACAGTATACATCCATATATAAGAAACTACCCTAAAATTAAACGTAAAAAAGGCACCTCTTACGAGGTGCCTCTTTGTTATAGTTTATAGGAGATTTATATTTTATTAATCTAAGTCGTAGAAACCAGATGGTTTATCGCTCAAGTTAATAATGATATTTTTCATTTGAGTATAGTGTTCAAGGATAACTTTGTGAGTTTCACGGCCGATACCAGATTGTTTGTAGCCACCGAATGGTGCGCCTGCTGGGATGGAGTTATATGTATTTACCCACATACGACCTGTTTCGATTGCTCGAGCTACGCGGATTGCACGGTTAAGATTTTGTGTGAATACACCGCCGCCAAGACCGTATAAGCTGTCATTAGCTTGTTCGATCACTTCTTCTTCGCTGTGGAACTTAATTACAACAGCTACAGGGCCGAAGATTTCTTCGCGAGCTACGCGCATATCGTTTGTAGCATCTACGATAAGTGTAGGTCTAATGAAGCAACCTTTACCAAGTTCGCCGTCAGTAACGCGTACACCACCAGCTGCAACGCGAGCACCTTCTTCTTTAGCAAGTTCTACATAGCTAAGTACTTTCTCAACTTGTGCTTCGTAAATCAAAGAACCAAGTTGTGTAGATTCTTCCCAAGGTAAACCAACTTTTACTTTATCAAATAAAGCGGAAAGTTCAGCTACGAATTTATCATAAATTGTATCTTGTACGAAGATACGGGAACCTGCGCAGCATACTTGACCTTGGTTGAAGAGTATACCGAGCATTGCCCCATCAAGAGCTTGTTTCCAGTTTGCATCTTCAAAGAAGATATTCGCAGATTTACCACCTAATTCCAATGTAGCTGGAATCAAGCGTTCAGATGCTGCTTTATATACATCAAGACCTACTTCTGTAGAGCCTGTGAAAGCAAGTTTACTGAAGCCAGGATGATCAAGGATATATTGACCAGATTTAGAACCTTTACCAGTTACGATGTTCACAACACCTGCTGGCAAGATGTCTTTCAAAATATCGCCCAATACTAAAAGGCTAAGAGATGTATGGCTAGAAGGTTTAATAACAACTGTACAACCTGCTGCAAGAGCTGGTGCCAATTTCCAAGCAGCCATTAGGAATGGGAAGTTCCAAGGCACGACTTGACCTACAACGCCAATCGGTTCGCGAACGATGAGGCTCAAGGTATTTTCATCAAATACTTGTGCAGAGCCTTCTTCGGAACGAAGTACACCAGCGAAGTAACGGAAATGGTCAGCACCAAGTGGAATATCTACGTTCAAAGTTTCACGGATTGGTTTACCATTGTCATATGTTTCAACTTGTGCCAAGTACTCTTTGTGCGCATCAATAGCGTCAGCAATTTTTAACAAGTAATCAGCGCGCTCTATTTGAGATACTGTTTTCCAAGTTTTAAAAGCTTCTGTTGCAGCGTCTACCGCTTTATCAACATCGTCTTTCGTAGCCTCTGCACAGATAGCGAGTTGTTCGCCATTAGCAGGGTTATATACATTAAATTCAGCGCCGTCAGATGCAGCTACCCATTCATTATTAATTAAAAGTCCATATCTTTCTTTAAGGTTCAAGCTCATAGCATTACCTCCTATGTAGGAATATAGATTGAGGAAGATTTCCTCTGTGATTTCATCATACGCCTTATATCTAAATATTTCAATCAGATATATCATTTTCGATATATCTGTTCTGCATTATTATACATAGTTTTAAGTTATATAGAAAAACCGCACCCTCAAAATCCATAGAGAGTGCGGTTTTGTGTACAATGACTTTTAGTCAAGTGTATTTCTCAATAATATAATTCAATTGATACTAATTGTTTTGTCGACCACCATTGTTGCGGCCATTATTACGGTTATTGTTACGACCGATGTTTCGACGTTGTCCGTTGTTATTTCTGTTTCGGTTATTATCGTTATTCTTTGGCTTTTCTGGTTGTAATGCTTTTACAGATAAACCGATACGATTGCGTTTTACATCAACAGAAATAATTTGAGCTTCAATGATATCGCCTACAGCAAGCACATCAGATGGATGTTGACGGCTATTGCATAATTCGCTGCGATGCAAAAGGCCATTAGTTTTAAGACCAAAATCTACGAAAGCACCAAAATCAACGACGTTGTGAACAGTACCTTTTACAACAGTACCAACTTGAATATCTTCAAGGCTTACTACATGTTTTCTAGTAAGTGGTGCTGGCAAATCTTCACGAGGGTCACGACCTGGTTTTGCTAAAGCCCCTAAGATATCTCGTACAGTCGGTACACCCGCATCAAGTTTAGCGGCCATTTTTCCGGCATCAACAAGTGGTAATTTCACTTGTAGCGCTTCCAGTTGTGCTTTGTCTTGCAAATCTTTTAAGGTAAAACCTAATTCACCAATAATACGTTCTGCCAATTCATAAGACTCAGGATGGACAGATGTATTATCTAGTGGATTTTTACCGTGTTGCAAGCGAAGGAAACCCGCACATTGCGTGAACGCCGCAGGACCTAAGCGAGGTACTTTCAACAATTCTTTACGGCTTTTAAATACACCATTCTCTTGACGATATGCAACGATATTTTTAGCTACTGTACTAGAAATACCTGCAATATGTTGCAAGATAGCTGGAGATGCTGTGTTGAGCTCTACCCCAACGTGGTTTACTACAGTTTCAACCACTTGATCTAAGGTATGAGTCAATTGCTTTTGATTTACATCATGTTGGTATTGACCTACACCGATAGATTTAGGATCAATTTTAACGGATTCAGCCAATGGATCTTGCACACGGCGTGCAATGGATACGGCACCGCGAATTGTTACGTCTAAATCTGGTAATTCATCGATAGCCAATTTAGAAGCGGAGTACACAGATGCACCAGCTTCATTGGTGATGATGTAGTGACAATCTAATTTCTCCTCTTCAATCATAGTAGATACAAACTGCTCTGTTTCGTAGGATGCAGTACCATTACCAATGGATAAGAGGGTAACTTTGAACTTACAGATTTTATCAGCCAATACCTTTTGTGCTTCCTTGCGAAGCTTTTCACTATTTGTTAAATAGTAGGCACCATAATCTAGCACATTACCTTGTTGATCGATGATGGCCATCTTACACCCTGTACGGTAACCTGGGTCAAGTCCCATAATAACATGGCCTGCCAAAGGTGGTTGTAACAATAGGTTCTTAAGGTTTACACCGAACACCTTGATAGCTTGTTCATCCGCATTTTCCGTCAACTCATTGCGGATATCACGCTCTAGAGCAGGGAAAATTAAACGTTTGTACGCATCTGCTACGGCCGCGGCTTTATAATCTACGAAGATAGACTTTGGATTTTTCTCTAACTTTTGCACCATATAAGCAACATATGTATCGCCCGGTACGGTAAGGGCTAATTTTAAGGCCCCTAATTTTTCACCGCGATTAACGGCCAAGATACGGTGAGACGGCATTTGACGAACTGGTTCAGCATATTCTGCATATTGCAAGAATTGTTGTTGTACCTCTTCATCACCAGTCAATTCAGCTTGAATAAAGCCTTCGTTCCACATCTTTTTACGCAAGTACGCACGGAAGTCTGCACTATCACTAACAATTTCCGCTACGATATCTGATGCACCTTGAATAGCATCCTCTGGTGTGGGCACCTCTTCCGTTACAAAGCCTTTAGCAATCTCTAAAGGATCACCAGAGGTAACTGTATCGTTAAGGATCATTTCCGCTAACGGCTCCAAGCCACGTTCACGGGCAATCATAGCACGTGTGCGTTTCTTAGGACGGTACGGTAAATAGAGATCCTCTAACTCTTGAAGCTTTGTTGCGGCTTCTAAGGATTTCATCAACTCATCGGTCATCTTTTCTTGCTCTGTAATAGATGCAATTATTTCTTGACGACGTGTTTCCAAGTTGCGCAAGTATTTAATACGTTCTTCAATGGTGCGCAATTGCTCATCTTGCAATTCGCCGGTTACTTCTTTACGATAACGCGCAATAAATGGCACCGTATTGCCTTCGTCCAATAATTCTACGGCAGCTTGCACCTGCTTTGGCTTAACATTTAATTCACTGCCAATAATGGCAAACATTCTTTCACTCATTTAGATGCCTTTCTGCGATAGGTTACAAAACGATGAGGATATTTGTTCTTTTCATCCACCACGCCATCTACTACAGAATCAATGGTGAAAGCCTCTTCTGGAAACTCTGGGAAATATGCATCCCCTTCAAATTCATGGTCTACTTCTGTAATGTACATCGTATCCACGTAAGGCAAGAAAGCCTCGTATACTTGAGCACCACCGATGACATAAGCCGCATCAAGAGCACGTGCAGCTTCTGCAGCCGCCTCAGGACTATGGAATATCTTAACCCCTTCTGGCGCATCAAAGCCCTTATCCCGAGTAATCACCCAGTGCTCACGATTTGGCAACAGGAACGGCAAACTTTCAAAGGTCTTACGTCCCATAATAATGACATGACCTGTAGTTTTCTCTTTAAAGAATTTCAAATCATTCGGCAAGTGCCAAATCAAGGTATTATCTTTACCGATTACACGATTATGTGCTACGGCTACGATTAATGCTAACATACCGGCCTCTTTCAGTTAATACTATATGGCAACAGTCATACATATGATTCCACTTAGCTATGGACATGAAATCAGTTCTATACAGCAACAGTCATGGACAACTTACCTAGATGTTCATATCCATCTAATGTAACGTCCTCAGGTGTGAAATCATAGAAGTCTTTTATCTCAGGATTCACAATAATTTTTGGAGCTGGCAACGCTTGATTGCGACGTGCTAATTGCTCACGCAATGCTTCTACATGGTTTTCATAGACATGAGCATTATTGATAACATGAGTAAATTTGCCAGGTTTAAGACCTGTTACTTGGGCAATCATACATTGTAACGCTGCATATTGAGCGGTATTGAATGGAACGCCAAGGCCCATATCGCCACTGCGTTGAATGAGCATGCAGTTCAAGTGACCATCAGCTACATCCCACAATGTTTCATACGCACATGGTTGCAATGCCATATCATCTAAATCTTCAATATTCCACAATGTAACAATCATACGACGGCTATCAGGATCTTCCTTGATAGTCTTGATGAGATTATCAAGTTGTTTGTACTTTGCAATTTGGTAACCATAGGCCTTACCAATGGTACCATCTTCACGCATCCACTCATCCCATACGCGCACGTTCATTTCTTGTAATTTACGTACATCGTTAGACTGCATTTGCCAAATCCATAACAATTCTTTTACCGCCGTTTTGAAAGCTACAAATTTTGTAGTTAAAATTGGGAATTCCTCTTGCAAGTCAAATTGCATAATTTGATGTGGCAATTTATAAGTTGCAACACCGGTACGGTTTTGACCATACGTGCCATGTTCTAAAATATTTTCAATAATACCGAGGTATTGTGTATCTGCTAGACTCATATTTCCCCCTAAATCTATGTATAATACGTCGAATCATACTAACCTATATCTTACAATATATAGTACTATAATACTAAAAAATACATAGTACTACCATATATACAGTAAAATTTATTATCCCTTATATTCTGCAATGGCCTGTAAAAAACTGAGGCCATATTTTTTCAATTTTGCTTCCCCTACACCCTTAACATTGCCAAACTCACCTAATGTAGTGGGTCGTAAATTGGCTAGGTCAATAAGCACTGTATCAGGGAAGATAAGATATGGTCGAAGCCCTGCCTTTTCGGCTAAGCGCTTGCGATGTTGGCGTAAATGTTCAAATAAACCACCCGACCCAGAACTAGATTTTCCTCGTAATGTAGTAGACGTAGACCGACTAGTTCGAGATGGTACAGACACATGTTGTCTGATTTCCTCCACCTCTTTATGCCCACCGAGGACCTCCTCAGCGCCAGCCGTCAAGGATAGAACAGGATACTTACCTGAAGAACTACGCAAATAACCAGAAGCTACAAATTGTTGAATGAGCCCTTTAATAGATTTCTCGTCTACATTACTTAGTAAACCAAATACAGGGAGTGCATCGTGGCCTGCCCGCATAATGCGGTCAGTTCGCTCACCGCGCACGATAGAGGTAATCATAGTGGCACCATAGCGCTCATCAGTGCCCATAATAGCACGGAAGATAGCCTTCGCCTCTTTTGTTACATTGACCTTATCACCGGAGCCTTTACAGGAACTACAATTGTCGCAAGTAGTCCAAACGGTGCTTTCACCAAAATAGTTAAGCATATATTTACGTAAACAATTACTACAGAAACAGTAGTCAATCATAGACTGTAATTTACGGAGCTCCACCTCTTGTCGCTCAGGCGTCTCGATTGACTGTTCAATCAAGTACTTATGAACCTGTACATCCTGCCCACTGTAGAGCAAGATACATTCTGCAGGAGCTCCATCGCGTCCTGCACGGCCCGCCTCTTGATAGTAGGACTCCATGTTGCGCGGCATTTGGTAGTGCAGCACATAGCGCACATTACTCTTATCTATGCCCATCCCAAAGGCATTAGTAGCCACCATAACCTGCAGTTTATCGTCTGCATAAGCATTTTGCATCTCACGGCGTACTTCATCGCTGAGCCCCCCATGATAATGGCCCACCTTAATGCCTGCACGGGTTAGATTTTCATACACTCGATCTACATCCTTGCGCGTAGCACAATAGATAATACCATTTTCGTTATCATGTTGACGCACGTAATGGACTACATAATCCATGCGCTTTGGTGTACGGATGACAGAGAAGGATAAATTAGGCCGATCAAAGCCCGTTACATACACATTTGCCTTGTCTAATCCTAATAGTTTTTTAATATCATTTTCTACATATTTCGTAGCCGTCGCCGTGAAAGCCCCTACGATAGGACGCTTCGGTAGTGAGTTGAGCCACTCACCGATGAGACGATAGGACGGTCTAAAGTCATGACCCCACTCAGAGATACAATGAGCCTCATCCACAATGACTTGAGCTATAGGCAACGCTCGCAATACATTACAGAAGAAATTAGAACCTAGTCGCTCCGGCGCAATATATAAGAGTTTAATCTTACCACTACGCACTTCGTACATCGTTTTATTAAACTCCGCTTGCGTAAGCGTACTATTGATGAGCGCCGCGGGTATATTCTGCACTAAAAGACCATCCACCTGATCTTTCATAAGAGAAATCAGTGGAGAGAACACGATAGTAAGCCCCGCCTTGCAGAGTGCAGGTATCTGAAAACAGATAGACTTACCAGCCCCCGTCGGCATGATGCCAATTACATCTTCATTGCGTAATAAGGATGCAATGGGAGCCTCTTGAGCCGGTCTAAAGGAGGTGTACCCAAAGTAAGTTTCTAGCATGCGTAGTGCTTGTTGTTTTGTCACAACTGGTTGTTTTAGATTTTCTTGTTTTCTTGTCCCCTGTTGATTCATGAGTACCTCCTTTCACGTGTCATTTTTCCATTTTATTATTTTATCATA
Organism: Veillonella sp. 20925_1_51; assembly: GCF_041431445.1. NCBI lineage: Bacteria > Bacillati > Bacillota > Negativicutes > Veillonellales > Veillonellaceae > Veillonella > Veillonella sp. 20925_1_51. Next base: position 91,869 of record NZ_JAPVXT010000007.1, on the reverse strand, counting down.
TTTCGAGTATTTTCGGTTTATTAGTATATACGATTTATAGGTTAACCGTCTAATGCCCAAGATGAAAGTATATGCTTAAAATTCGTATAGAAATCAATACAATCTCACAAAATTTTTACACTCTAAAGTGCTAATATATGATACAATAAGAATTATTTATAATACTATAGAATGAAAATTTAACCTAAAATTTAACCTAAGGAGGTCTTATATAGGCATGACACAAGACAACTTAATGATTATCATCGCCTTTGCCTTATACCTAGGACTCATGATGTATATCGGGGTCTACTATTACAGGAAATCTAACAGCATCGGTGATTACATTCTCGGTGGCCGACAACTAGGACCATGGATCACAGCACTTAGTGCAGAAGCATCAGATATGAGTGGTTGGATGCTCATGGGTGTGCCTGGCCTAGCGTATACTACAGGGATTTCTGGTGTATGGATTGCCGTAGGTCTCACATTAGGCACATGGGCAAACTGGAAGTTTGTTTCTAGACGCTTGCGTAACCATACTGAGGTAGCTAGTGACAGTTTAACTTTACCGGACTATTTGAAAAATCGTTTCCACGATCAATCTCATTCGGTAGCCGTTATCTCCGCCCTATTTATCTTGATTTTCTTCTTGATTTATACTTCATCGGGCTTCGTAGCAGGAGGCAAATTATTCAACACCATCTTTGGTCTTGATTACACCGTATCTCTATTTATTACAGCGGGTATCGTCGTATTCTACACATTCCTCGGCGGCTTCCTCGCCGTATCTTGGACAGATTGTATCCAAGGGGCATTGATGTTCTTCGCTATCTTAGCGGTACCAATTACAGCTGCCATGTTTATGGGTGGTCCTATTGAAACATTCCAACTCATTCAACACGAGTTTCCTCAAGGACTTAGCCTATTCGGTGATCCATCTGATTGGTTCACTTGGATTATTGGCTTGATTTCTTCTCTTGGTTGGGGGCTTGGCTACTTCGGTCAACCTCATATCCTCGTAAGATTCATGGCTATCTCTGATGCTAAAGAGCTTAAGAAATCTACAAACATCGCCATGGTTTGGGTTATCTTATCCCTTATGGCGGCCATTGCAGTTGGCCTCATCGGTCACGTATATATGCTGCCAGATAAATTGGTAGGCACTGATGCAGAAACTGTATTCCTTATCATGACAGAGCGTCTCTTTACACCATTTGTAGCAGGTCTCATCTGGTCTGCAGTACTCGCAGCTATCATGAGTACCGCATCAGCCCAATTATTAGTAACAGCCTCTGCCATTTCTAATGACTTCTATGCGAATATCATTCACCCTAAAGCGAGTGATAAAGAGCTGGTACTAGTAAGTCGTATCGTAGTACTACTAGTTGCATTAATAGCCATCTATATGGCAATGGATCCAGATAGCTACATCTTAACCATGGTTGCCTATGCATGGGCAGGTTTTGGTGCTGCCTTTGGTCCAGCTATCTTGTTCTCCTTATTCTGGAAACGCATGACACGTCATGGCTGTATCGCAGGTATCGTCGTAGGTGGTTTAACCGTACTCATTTGGAAACAATTTGGATTCCTCGGCCTTTACGAAATCGTGCCAGGCTTCATCTTCTCTTCCATCGCTATCTATGTAGTGAGTATCATGGGTAAATTACCTCCTCGTCCAGTTCTTAAGGACTATCGCGAAGCAGAAAAAATGCATGTTCTATAAATTAGAAATCGGACGTTTAAAATAGCATACATAAAAAAAGAGCTAGTTGATTCAACGATCAACTAGCTCTTTTATTATGAGTATTGTGCTAAGCCTTCCTTAATAGCTTCTTTCACTTCTGCTACCAAGGATGTTGGTGAAAGTACTTTCACACTTTGCATATATTGAAGTGCCCAATACTTAAAGGCATCATGATTTACACGTACACGACATACAACATCATCAGATGTGACGTTGGTGAATTCCACATTGCCATCGAACCAATCTAAAATTTGGTTTACAATAGACCGCTTTGCCTTAAAACTTACGGTAACGGATTCACCGCCGAACATGTAAATATGTTCTTTTACATATTGTGATACATTAAAGGTGCGTTGTTGGTTATAACCCTTTATCTCCCGTAAAGGTTTTCTACGTTCGCTCAGCACCGTAATGTGTGCAATTCGATCGACACGCAATGTAGACATGTCATCATAATTTTCATGGTTCCCAACTAGGTAATAGTGTCCCCGATTCATAACTAGTTGGAATGGATTGAATACATACTTTCGCTCCTTATTATCTGGACCGAGATTGATATGTAATCGTTTATCCACGTCAGGTTGGCAATAAGCCAAGGAAATTTTTCTCCCCTTTTGTATTGCTTCCTCTATGAGATCAATATTAAGGAATAAGTCCTGACTTCTATGAAGGTAACCCGTAGCACTTTCAATATCAATACCATGGGGCTTGAAATGAGAGCTACCCAATTTAGCAACACGACTAATTAAATCCTTACGTTGAGATGCGGTAATATGACGAGACGCCAAAATACCGTCAATTAATAATCTCAATTCCGAATCTTCAAAGGTATGAATCATATAAAAATCAGTACGGCGAATAGTACCATCTGCTCCTACGGCAGACTCTTCACATTGAATACCAAAATCACCAGATTCATATAAATCATTTAAATGACGGCCTAAGGTCTTCCGATCGACGGATACCTCGTACCGCTCGGCTAATATACTGCGAATCTCCTCTTGAGATAAAGTATGATTAGCATCCGTTTCACTTTTCAGGATTTCTAGTATATATACTAGAACGGCCTTCTTAGATGCCATAAAAGACTCCTTTTACAAATAATACAATAAAAACAACATTGTAACTAATACAATTTATAATATCATCCACAACACATCGGATGATGTTCACAAAAATACCCATACATAGTATACCACACTTTTCATATATGGTTCATTTATTTCTCATTAATTTTATCGATTTACTATACTTTTTTGGCAATATTAAATAACTAAATGTAATAATTATTAAAAAAGATTAAATTAAATTATATAAAACAAAAACCCATTACTACTTAATACACATAAATGTTATAAGTATAATGGGTTTTATGTTTATTCTGAAGATTATATGAATCACCAAAATATTATCTTAGAAATTTTAAAAGAATTACGAAAGACCATTGTTTTTCTTACTTCTAATAAAGCCTAATTGCTCCATACGCTTCGTCAATTCATTATAGAATGCTTCCGCCATGGCATTTGGGTGTTTACCAGTTTGGGCCTTATCAGCGCTAAAGAGAGAATCTTTAATCTTCTTAATCATCGTAGACTTGGCTTTAGGCTTATTCAATAATTCCATGAACAATAAATCTTCTTCAGAAATATCACCAATAGCGTCATTGAACATATTTGCACCATAAATATATTCACTACCACCATCAGCAATAGCTTTTACAAAATTTGTAAAACGAGCTGGTACATAGGATAAGCCCTCCATATATTCCTGTTTATCAGGGAATGTTTTATAGAATCGAATACCACCGCGTACCATATGTTCAACGATAGCTTTATATAAACTACATACAGCTGGTTCTAAGTCATCTTCAGATGCATTAGCAGTATCATGAGCAGCTTTTAAAATGGCAAGGGCTTCGATCATATTGAAAGTGCCACCATCTTTAATGAGCGCTTTGAATGTATCTCGTAGAAGCTCATTTTCAAACATTTCTAATGCTTCTTCATCAAAGAGGATTTGGAATACAAAACTATTTACGATAGACCGTACAGGTACTGTATTCACCTTATCAGGATTAGCTACATCATAGCTAATATCCTTTGCAGCACGTTCTTTGCAAATAATAGACTTGCGGAATGTTGTATCAAGCATAAAGTCTAAATATTGTTCTTGATCCGCTTGGCTATTAGGAGCCAATTTTTCAAGTTTATCGGCGATGCTTTCATCATAGGTACGAACCATGGATAATGTTAAATCTGCATCACATACATAGCTAAGATTGTGAGCTTTTAAATGATTATTGAATTGATAGAAGTAACATGGATCATTATGAGGTTCTAAATGGTCATGACCTACATAATAATCATCCTTTTGCATAACGGAACGCAAGGCACCTAAGAATTTACTATTACGCTCTTTAAGGTTATCATAATTAAGAATTTGAGCACCTACTAGACTACCTACAGTTTTACCGCGTAATACCTTTTCCTTATGAGTCAACTCATCATAACCACGATTAGCAAATAGCATAAGTTGACGAACCTCTTCCATCGTATGCCAACCTGGATATGTATTATAGGATACATATGCAATGCCATTATCAGCCAAATGATGAGATATAATATCAAGCAACTTATCCTTCATTTCATCGCTAATCCAAGAGTAAAAACCATGGGCAATAATGTAATCAAAGTTTCCTAAGGATTCATCAAAGTTCAAAATATCCCCTTGCAATAGAGATACATTATCTAACTTGGCATCACTAATAATTTTGTTGCCCTTCTCTACTTGATCTTGGGAAAGCTCAATACCTACAAATGTTGCTTCTGGATTATGCATAGCTTGAGAAATAATATTTCCTCCATACGTAGCACCTAATTCAAGTACACGTGCTGTTTTAGCCGTTGGTGGCTTAAGACCTACAAGTGTACCATATGCTTCCAAATAGGCAGGTGTAGTAAAAGGAAATGGATAGGATTTATAGCCTAACTCTTTATATATTGTTTGTTGCATATCGTCTGTTGCGATCTGTTGATTATCCTTAGCCATAAGCACCTCTATATTTACTATTACAGTTATCAAATCATATATCAGTACAATATACCTAGTAGTATATGCACAACTATTTAATATTATACCAAATTCCTAGTATATTACCTATTGTAAAAGCATTAGTAATTCAGGAACTAGCTATTCAAGAAATGGCCATATTATTTTAAGATACCGTCAAAATATATTCATACTATAATAAATATATTATATACAAAAGAGACACCCTCGAAAGGGTGCCTCTTATTAGTTCTTAGTCGTTAAATAACGAATTATTTCACGTCTTCGAAACCTTTTTGTAAGCGAACATAGCTTAAGCGACGATCTTTAGCGTCTTGTTCAGTTTTAGCGAACAATTCTTCTGCAACATCTGGAGCTGCTTTAGCCAAGGAAGCGTAACGAACTTCACCTTTAAGGAAGTCTTGGAAGTTTTCAGTTGGTTCTTTGGAATCCAAGGAGAATGGATTTTTACCTTCTTCTTTAAGTTGAGGGTTGTATCTGTAAAGATCCCAGTAACCAGCTGCAACTGCTTTACGTTGTTCTTCTTGAGCTTTACCCATACCAGCTTTGATACCATGGTTGATACATGGGCTGTAAGCGATGATCAAGGAAGGACCTGGATATGCTTCAGCTTCTGCAACAGCTTTCATCAATTGGTTTTTATCTGCACCCATAGCTACTTGTGCTACGTATACATAACCATAAGACATAGCCATCATGCCAAGGTCTTTTTTCTTAGTACGTTTACCAGAAGCTGCGAATTGAGCAACTGCTGCGATATTAGTGGATTTGGAAGCTTGACCACCAGTGTTGGAGTATACTTCAGTATCGAATACGAAGATGTTGATGTCTTCGCCAGAAGCTAATACATGGTCAACACCGCCGAAGCCGATATCGTATGCCCAGCCGTCACCACCGAAGATCCAGTGGGAACGTTTGATCAAGAATTGTTTTTTCTCAAGAATTTCTTTCAATTCTGGAGTTGTAGCACCTTCAGCTTCGATAGCTGCTACTAAACGTTCGGAACGTTGACGAGTTGCTGCGCCAAGGTTAGCGAATTCGATCCATTGTTCCAAAGCTTCTTTCAATTCGCCTGTAGCAGTTTCTACAGCTTTAGCAGCTAATTCTACTAATTGTTGACGAATTTTCTTAACGCCGATGTACATACCATAACCATACTCAGCATTGTCTTCGAACAAGGAGTTTGCCCAAGAAGGACCTTGACCTTGTTGGTTAGTTGTGTATGGAGATGCAGGCATGGAAGCACCCCAGATGGAGGAACAACCAGTTGCATTGGCAATCATCATGCGGTCGCCGAACAATTGAGTTAACAATTTAGCGTAAGGAGTTTCACCACAACCTGCGCAAGCACCGGAGAACTCGAACAATGGTTGTTCGAATTGGGAACCTTTAACAGTTTCCTTCTTCATAGGGTTTTCTTTTACAGGAAGGTTAACACCGTAGTTCCATGCTTCAGCTTGTTCGATTTCGGAATCGATGGAAGTCATTACGATAGCTTTGCCTTTAGGAGCTGGACAGATATCAACACAGTTACCGCAACCCAAGCAATCTAATGGGGATACTGCGATACGGAATTGAAGGTCTTTAGCGCCCAATGCAGGGATTGTATCGAAATGTTCTGGAGCTGCAGCCACTTCTGCTTCAGTTGCCAAGATTGGACGAATTGTAGCATGTGGACATACGAAGGAACATTGGTTACATTGGATACAGTTTTCAGGTAACCATTTTGGAACGAACAATGCAGGACCGCGTTTTTCGAATTTAGCAGTACCAGCAGGTAATGTACCATCTTCGTAACCAGCAAATGTGGATACAGGAAGATCATAACCAGCTTGTGCATTGATTGGTTGTGCAATGTTTTGAACGAAGGATGGGCAAGATTCGCAACCAGGTTTAACTGCGTGGCCGCCTTCATCAACAGCGTTTTTCCAGTCAGCAGGAACATCTACTTTTACCAAAGCGTTAACGCCTTGATCGATAGCAGCGTTGTTCATGTCAACGATATTTTGACCTTTTTTACCGTAAGAAGTTACTACGGATTCTTTAAGGTATTTAACAGCGTCATCTACAGGGATGATTTCAGTCAATTTGAAGAATGCAGCTTGAGTTACCATGTTGATACGGCCGCCCAAACCGATTTCAGAAGCGATTTTCGCAGCGTTGATGATGTAGAAGTTCAATTCTTTTTCTGCGATTTGACGACGTAATTTAGCAGGTAAATGTTCGTTCAATTCTTCAGGAGACCAAGTACAGTTCAACAAGAATGTACCGCCTTTTTTGATGCCGCGGATCAAGTCGTATTCATGTACGTAAGATTGACGGTGACATGCTACGAATTGAGGTTCAGTTACCAAGTATGGCAAGTTGATTGGGTTTTTACCAAAACGAAGGTGAGACATTGTTACGCCACCAGATTTTTTGGAGTCGTAATCGAAGTATGCTTGAGCATACATGTCAGTGTGGTCACCGATGATTTTGATAGCGGATTTGTTCGCACCTACAGTACCGTCAGAACCGAAGCCCCAGAATTTACATTCAGTCAAACCAGGAGTTTCAACTTCTACGCCTTCAGCACGATCTAAGGACAAGAATGTAACATCATCATTGATACCCAATGTGAAGAATTTCTTGCCGTTTTCAGCAGCCAAGTTATCGAATACAGATACGATGTCTGCAGGGATAACGTCTTTGGAGCTCAAACCATAACGGCCAGCGATAACTTTTACGTTACGGCCACCGTCGATTACAGCAGCTTGTACGTCCAAGAACAATGGTTCAGCCAAAGCGCCTGGTTCTTTAGTACGGTCAAGAACTGCAATGCGTTCTACTGTTTGAGGAAGAGCTTTCAACAAACGATCTGTTGCGAATGGACGGAACAAGTGAACGTTGATGAAACCAACTTTACGGCCCAATTTGTTTAAGTAGTCAACAGTGGATTGAACTACTTGAGCGGAGGAACCCATAGTTACGATTACGTCAGTTGCATCAGGAGCACCATGGTAGTTGAACAATTGGTAGTTAGTACCAGCCAATTTGTTAACTTCGTTCATGTAATGTTCTACAACGTCAGGAACGTTCAAGTAGAATTTGTTGGATGCTTCGCGATGTTGGAAGTAAACGTCAGGGTTTTCTGCAGTACCACGAGTTACAGGAGCATCTGGGTTCAAAGCATTTTTACGGAAAGCTTTAACAGCGTCCATGTCTACTAATGGTTTCAAATCTTCATAGTCCCAGATTTCAATTTTTTGAATTTCATGGGATGTACGGAAACCGTCGAAGAAGTTGATGAATGGTACACGAGTTTTAATAGCTGTCAAGTGAGCTACAGCGGACAAGTCCATTACTTCTTGTACGGAGGATTCAGCAAGCATAGCGCAGCCAGCTGCACGAGCAGCCATTACGTCTTGATGGTCACCGAAGATAGCCAAAGCGTGTGCAGCCAATGCACGAGCAGCTACTTGGAATACACCTGGAAGTAATTCGCCTGCTACTTTGTATAAGTTAGGAAGCATCAATAACAAACCTTGGGAAGATGTGAAAGTTGTTGTTAATGCACCAGCTTGTAAAGAACCGTGAGTTGCGGCAGCAGCACCTGCTTCAGATTGCATTTCTACAACTTGAACAGTGTTGCCGAAGATGTTTTTACGACCAGACGCAGCCCATTCGTCAATGTGTTCTGGCATTGGGGAAGATGGAGTGATTGGGTAAATCGCAGCAACTTCTGTAAAACCATAAGAAACGTGAGCAGCCGCTTGGTTGCCGTCCATAGTTTTAAATTTACGACTCATGTGATTATTGCCTCCTTAAGCATTTAGCAAAAATAGAACACTTGCTTAATCTATCATTATGTTTAGGAATAACAACCATTACAAACTTGCGCACATGAAAAAATAATGCAATAATATATATGTTATATATAATATGGCATTATGTGTGAACATACTTTTGTATTGGGCACAACCATAATTCCTAATATCATAACTTGATATAGCCCTATATGCACATTATAACGTGCTGGGCCCTATCAACGCAACACATACAGTGACTGTCGCTTTGCCAATATTGCTATCCATGCTTTACATAAAGTAATAGCTAATTGCGTTATAGTAATAACTATTCTCATTTAGTATAAGTCACTTCCCATAACCAGATTTTATTTTTAGGGGGTTAATTATGGATTTTCATCATTTGAAATACTTCGTTGAAGTAGCTGATCAAAAAAGCTTTAGTAAAGCTGCGCGGAATTTGCACATCTCCCAATCCGCTATCAGCCGTACTATTAAAGCTTTAGAAGACGAACTTGGTGTTGTTCTCTTCATGCGTAATGCTAAATCTGTAGAACTTACTGATGGGGGTACCATCTTCTTAACCCACGCAAAACGCGTAGTATTCATGTTTGAACATCTAAAAACTGATTTTGAAAACGAGTTTCGTTTAGAGCAAGGTTCCATTAGAATTGGTATTCCACCAATTACCGATGCACCTATCTTCGCTCAGCTTTTAGGGGAGTTTAAAAAAGTATATCCACAAATTGAATTAGAACTTTATGAACAAGGTTCTAAAAAAGTTGAGATTAGTGTTCAAGAAGGCTTGATTGATATTGGTATCATTTGTACGAAACCAAATCCAAAAGAATTTGAGTCCTTCTACCTCACTAGTGATCCTCTTTCTGTTATCGTTCCAAAATCTAGCCCTCTTGCGAAAGAAAAAGAAATTCGTTTAGAAATGCTAGCTGATGAGTCTTTCGTATTGCACAAAGATGACTTTAATTTGCATGACGAAATCATCAAAGCTTGTAAACATACAGGTTTTCAACCTCATATCGTATTTGAAACAAGTCAACGTGATCTCATGTTGCAAACAGTTAGTGCAGACCTTGCCATCGCATTGTTACCATCTCGTCTCTGCCCTGAGGCAGGTGAAAATACAGAGGTTGGTTCCAAGGTCGTTGTACGTCCACTTGTACCAGAAATCATTCATACACTTTATGTTATTTGGAAAAAAGGTCATTACCTCTCCCACGCTTCTCGCTTGTGGTTAGACTTTGTAAATTCCAAATTACCATTACCTGGATTACAACTCGAGGATCGTCAATAATGAATAAACCATCTGGGCTCGCATCTAAATTGCGGGCCCTTTTGAAAGCTAAAGAAACACCCATGTGGGGCGTTATCATTGTGCTGGTTATCGTTATCATATTCCAGCAAATACAAATCTCTGAATTACAATGGCGTGTCGATGAAGACCACGATGGCTCTACCATCGACAGTGTAGCAGGTCGTCTTTACATTCTTGAAGGGATGGCTAATAAGCATAGTGATCAACTAAACGAAATCCTAAAAGATATTCGTCAACTACAAAATGACGGTGCCAAGTACGACTGGGAACTAAAGCAACTGCAATGGTTGCATCCAGAGCTCAAAGTACAACCACCAGAGGCAAACCCACACCCATTCAAATCCACAGATCTAAACCTGGATATGAATCCTGGGAAAGTGCCTGATGTAACAAAACAAAATCAATAAAGAAATCAGAAATAAATAAAAGCACCTTACATACCTACAAAAGTCATCACAAATGACTCTTCTCATAGGATATAAGGTGCTTTTATCGTTATTCTATTATAGATTTAATTGCTAGTTTTCCCATACATCTCTGCAACGACAAGTTGCTTCTACTTGCGATACGCTTCTAATTTATATGCATATTCACTTAAAAGCTCCTTTGAATAAATTTTTTCATTTTTTGAATCTCTAACTTCTTTCCAAATAATAGATGCTACTTTTAATTTATTCGAATAATTGCCACTACATTCGTCTGCACAAAAATCCTTAAAAAATTGATTCCATTGACAAACCGAATTGTCATACTTTGCATAATCTGATTCACCATAATATACTTTCAGCAAATCTCCAATTGTAAAGCTTGTATTTTTTTCACTTTTTACTTTTCTCCAGGCAGTAGCCATATCAGCATTAAATTTAAATCGTGAAACACCTATTAAAGCAGAGAAATATTCTCTAAACTTCGTATTAAAGGAAAAATTACATTCAAGTAATGGTGTATCTAAAGTAATACTTTCCACTTGCCTTCTTCTATTTTTTATTGATGATTTTTTAATTAAATCGCCTTTAAAGTACTGCTCAATAATATAATTGAGTTCTTGTTTTGTTCCCCTATATTCTAATCCTAATGATTTACATATTTGTGAAAGTTCATCACGATACCAATAATATTTATTAAATTCATCAAATGATGTAATTTCATCAAACTTAGGTCTACACTCTTTCAATATTTGTCTCCTCAAGTTTAAATAATACTATTTTGTAAATTGTAACATAAAATTGAATAGTATCCAAAATCACACCATTGAAGCATTCGTTAAATATTTTCCTATTAAGTTGTCTATAATCTAGTTATCTATAATATAGCTCTACTTAATCCTCTTTATGTTCCATAGATTTTGGAAGTGTCAAAATTAATAGACCAGCAAGGAACATACAAGCCCCCATTACATAGTAACCATAAGCAAAGCTACCAGTGTGACCATTGATGAATCCAAGCATATAAGGACCTACCCAGCCCCCCATATTACCTGAAGAGTTAATGAGTCCCATCGCCCCCGCTGCAGCAGCGCCAGATAAGAAGGTTGTTGGCATGGTCCACCATACACCCATACCACCGTAAACACCTACTGCAGTTAAGCATATAAAGAATAAGCTAACTTCTGGAGATGGACTGTGTGGTGTTGCTAAGAAACCAATAGTACCAATGAACAATGTAGTAGCAACGTGCCAACGTTTTTCATTGCGCTTTTCAGAAGAGTAACCACAGTATATTTGTACAAGTAATGCAGCAGACATTGGAATCGCAATAGACCATGCTACAACACTTGGTGGCCATCCAGATAAGCTTTTAAGCACTTGAGGCATCCAGAAGCTAAAGCCCCAGAAGCCAATAACCCATAAGAAGTAAATTAACGCTAAACGCAATACTTTGGGATCTTTTAAAGCTTGCCATGTAGTATATTTCTTTACAGCTTGCTTTTGTTGCTCTTCTTTTTCAAGTTCAGCCTTAATATACGCTTTTTCTGCATCCGTTACCCAAGACGCATGATCTGGACGTTCTTTCATCCAGAATGCGAAAATGAACGCAAAAATTACAGCAGGAATAGCTTCAACGATAAAGAGTGTGCGCCAGCCATGAAGGCCAAAGAATGTTGTATCAAGTAAGATACCTGCCAATGGACCGCCAATGATATTAGAGAACAATAAAGATGTTAACATCAAGGAGATCGCCTTTGCACGTTCCTTTGGCAAGAACCAATTTGGAATCAATAATGAATAAATTACAGGATATAAAGAGGCTTCACATAGACCAAGGAGGAAGCGATAGATATAAAACTCCAATTCTGTAGTCATCGTTGTCATAAGAATACATACGAGACCCCAACTAAACATAATACGCGCCACCCAATGCATAGCATTACAACGCGCAGCGATTAGAGATGCAGGGACTTCAAATAAAACATAGCCAATAAAGAATATGCCAGCCCCCATACCAAATACCTCTGGTGTCAACCATGGTAAATTCTCCTTCATGGTCAAGCCTGCATAGGCAATGTTTACACGGTCCAAAAAGGCAATAATAGAAACAATAAATAATGGCAGGACTACATGGAGCATACGCCGCGTCGTAAAGTCCTTAAAATCGATGGCCCCACTTTGAGGCTCTGGTGTAGATGAGTTCATATAATTCCTTTCTACTACTTAAGATATTACATACCTTATTATCTTAAGAAAACAAAAGTCCTCTGTCAATGGAATTATATAGAATATAGAAATAACAAATAGGAATAGCGAAATCAAAAAGATAGCATCTGAAAATAGAAAAGGTATATTCACAAAGAGTGACTGTATAAAATAAAAAAGCACTTTATAGTATAATGCTGTCTCCATTATAAGATAACAAAATACTATAAAGTGCTTTCATATTAATTTGTAGTAACAGGATCATAATCAGCAGGCACAGGAGCAACGATACTTACAAAGATAATATCTTCTGTCCCAGTATTTTTTGCACCATGACATTCACCCTTTTTAGATACTATAACTTGCCCTTTTGTAAAAGGCACCTCTGTATCAGGTGTTGGATAAAATACCCCCTTGCCTTGCAATATAACCCATATATCATCAGAGTTATGATGGTAATGTTTTGGTAAGGTTTGACCAGGTTTAATAACCCATACTGAACCACCTGTGGAATCAGTTTCATAAAATGGTGTTCTAACAGCTTTCTCTAGACTTTCAACTTTCACAAGTTCCATGTCAAAAACACGTTGATCATTCATAAATCTCACACCTTTCATTGATTAACAACTACCGAGTTCCAGATGCGTATTCACCCATATTAATATCTAGAACCTCTCGAACGGGCTGGATTAAAGAATCCTCGTATTGAACCTTCCACTGAATATCCTGATTCATCTCTCCATTTTGTAACCCCGCAATGGTTTCCCCATCACCTATTGGATTATACCATGTTCGCAAAATATAATTCAACACATTATAAGCATGAAATACTACATGATTAGGATCTACACCGTGAAAGTGATACTGTAAATCAGGTAAAAATAATGTACTCATACCCACAGAATCTACCATCATATCATTGGTACCTTGAATACTAAAATAACGCACATTTACAGCATAATACATGAAACGAGTCACCTCTTTATCAGGATGATTTTCAATCGATTCTCGACTTAAGAACTTACGAGATGGTCCAAATACAACGGCTTTACAAGAGGGATATAATTCTAGTAATGCATCTACATACTTTACAAGCATATCTGCACGTTCTTTGGCCGCTAAACCAGAGGCTAACATATCCGTAGCAAACACCCTGTATTGGCACTCTGCTAATAACTCATCCACATTTGGACAATCCCATACCTGACTACGATCAAAATCATCTAATACAGGCTTATCGATTTTCTCACAATTCGTCACCATCAAGGTCGGTGGAATATCTGCATCAGTATCCTCGTAATGCACCTTATAATTCTGAGGTGCAAAACCTGCGGAATCACGACGATGATCAAAACAATCCACAGGTCCTAAATACTTTGTGAGTACCTCTACCATTGTATCGCGGCCAGGCATATCACACTGCTCTGGCATCAATAACTCAACGAAAAAAATACCACCTGGTCGGACTGAAGTATCTGTTAAATCTTGTTTAAAAACTTGGCTCATATGCTCTCTCCTATAGTTAAAGCGTAATATAAAATGCATCCTTTATCCTATAGTATATCGGATGTTTATAAGTACTACAATTACGTAACCAATGTTTTATAAATAATATAAAGTCTATATTTTGACTACAGGTTAGAGTAATTTCTATATACTGTGACATCACGTTTATATGATTTAAACATAGGGATTCATATTCAGGTTCAAGCTGTTTACTATTCTCTAATGTTTGTAGAAATTTTGCATATAAATAATCAATACTTTCATAACGATTACCAACCTTACAACTCCCCATATCAAATAGGTTACGATAAGAAATATCTCCAGGCAATACAGACATCCAGTTTAAGGCATACTCTGATACACCGAATACTGTATTTTCTGGATTAGGCCCATCTAAATCATCCTGTAACCACGCTGATATTATTTGGTACATATTTAGTATTTCATATTCGCCTATTTCACCATAAAACTCACCTAACCCATCTAGATCAATCTCTAAATTGGCAATACAACGATACATAAAAACTACCTCCTAAAAGTCTCCAATCTTCTTATAGTAAAAGTATAACTATAATCATGTACCATATTTGCCACATTAGACTTTATTTCTATCTTTGAAGTTAATAATAAAACAACGCATAAATTCAAAAAGACCCGCTTCATGGTCCTCGAACTCATGGAGCGGGTCTTTGTATTAACTTACTAGCATGGGATGGTGAGTTGACAGCGAAACCCAAACGGACTCTACCGGACTCCAACCCCTACTCAATTATAGAGGTTTACGAACCACGTCAAGGATAGAACCATCGCGGTATTCTACGATTGCCACGATGTCTTCGTCTTTGTCGGATACAGGGATATCTTGTGGTTTACCTACTAAATCAAATGCTAATTGTTGTAATTCTTCAATTGTGAAGATAGGCAAGTTGCTATCTTTGAAGCGTTCAATCAAATCAGTACGAGCTGGGTTGATTGCGATACCGTATTCAGTAACGAGTACGTCAACAGAGGAGCCTGGTGTAATTACAGTTGCTACTTTGTCACGGATCATTGGCAAGCGGCCACGGATCAATGGGCAAGTAATAACTGTGCATTTAGCACCCGCTGCTGTATCGGAGTGACCGCCAGAAGCGCCCATCAATACACCGTTGGAGTCAGTCATTACGTTTACGTTGAAATCAAGGTCGATTTCAGTAGCACCAAGGAATACTACGTCTAGGTAGTTTGTAGTGCAGTCTGTCCATGGGTTAGCGTACATGGAAGCGGACATTTCGATGTGTGCAGGATTTTTATCTAAAGATGCTGCTGCAGTTGTATCAAAAGTTTGAGTATCGTAAATTGCACGGATCAAACCTTCTTCAAGCATACCAGTCAAGATACCAGTAGCACCACCGATAGCGAAGCCACCTACTTCACCACGTTTACGAAGTTTTTCAGCGATGAATTTCGCCACAGTCAATGGAGCACCACCAGCGCCCAATTGGAATACGAAACCATCTTTAATGATGCCAGCTTGGTCAAGGAATTCACCAGCTAATTCAGCAATTTTAATTTGGATAGGATTTTTAGTGAAACCTACCGCACCAGAAGCGATACCTTCTGGATCACCAATGCTTTCAACCTCAACAACATAATCTACGTCAGTTTGAGGGATTGCATAGTTGTGTACATAGTCAACCAAGTTATCTGTGATAATAACAGTTGTATCTGCATAGTGGGAGTCAACTTTAGCATAGCCAAGCGCACCACATGCGGATTTACCCATACGACCAGTAGCATTACCACGTGGGTCAGCTGTAGGAGCAGCCATGAAAGCTACGTCGATATGAACTTCGCCAGATTCGATAGCACGAGCACGGCCACCGTGGGAACGAATCACTACAGGGCGTTTCAATACGCCTGGGTTTTGAGTCAAGAATTTACCAAGACGATCGCGCAAGCCAGATGTTTCAATAGCTGTTACAGTACCATCTTGAATCATTTCTACCAAGAATTCATGGCATGGGGACAAGGAAGAAGACGCAATTGTAATGTCTTTAATGCCTTTTGCTTGAACGCGTTCCATAACCATTTTCATTACATAGTCGCCATTGCGCAAGTGATGATGGAAGGACAATGTCATGCCATCTTTTACGCCAGCTTTTTCGATTGCTTCATCAATAGAAGCAAGTACTTTATTAGTACCCACACGACTCATGTGTACAGGTTTACCTGCGCGATGAGCTTTAGGTTCAATAGCGAATTCACCTTGATATACTTCACGACCTTCTAGTGCTGGGATATTTGTTGGGATATCGCGACCTACTTTATTTAACATCGTATTCTGCTCCTTCCTCTAATTCAACTTTAATGCCTGCTGCACGTGCTTTATCAACTACGCGTTGTGCACGTACTACGATAGGACCATCGATCATTTTGCCATCTACGGAGATTACGCCTTTATTGTTGCGCAATGCATCTGCGTAGCTGTTCAATACCTTAACGGAGTGAGCGATTTCTTTTTCGTCAGGAGTGAATACTTCGTGGATAATTTTGATTTGGCTTGGGTGGATACAAGATTTGCCATCGTAACCCAAAGCTTTAATGAATTCAACTTCTTCGCGGAAGCCTTGTGGGTCTTTCACGTCGGAGAATACAGTATCAATTACGCGGATACCTGCTTCACGTGCTGCGTGAAGGATTGTTTGACGAGCGAACAATAATTCAACAGCTGGTTTATGTTTACCTGTACGAAGGTCAGCACGGTAGTCTTCAGCGCCAAGAGCGATAGCAACTACGCGAGGGCCATGGCAGATTTCACGAACATTGTACAAGCCACGAACGGATTCGATAGCCACGATAATGTTGATAGTACCTTCTGGCCAGCCATTAGCTTTTTCTACTTCTTCAATTTTCTTCGCTACGATTTCAACTTCAGATACGTCTTCAGTTTTAGGTAAACGAATCATATCAGGTTTAGCTGGAACGATTACATCAAGATCGTCATAGCCATAAGGAGTTTGTGTAGGATGGTTGATACGTACAACTGTTTCTGCACGGAATTTACGGGATTTCAATGCTTCTGCAGTTAAAAGACGAGCTGTATCTTTTTCTGTAATAGGCACGGAATCTTCGATGTCGATCATGATGGAGTCAGCACCGTGAATGTCAGCACTGTTAATCATTTTAGGTGTATTACCAGGTACGAACATCATGGAACGAGACAAGCGTTTTTTAGCAGCCTCTGTTAATGGATTTGTTTTAACTTCTGGGAATGTTTTATCGTTAGCCATTATGCTTTGCTCCCCCTTTCCAATGCGCCTAATACGCGAGCTTTAATTGTGTAATCCCAAGCATTTTTGTCTTGTACAATTACTTTTACGCCATCAAAACCAGCTTCTTTTACTGTGTTTAAGATAACGGATTTAATTTGGTCGCCGTATTGGCGGATAACTTTGGATGTTAATTCAATTTCGATACCGCTAGCAATCGGTTCAACCGTTACTAATGCATCATTTTTTTCGTCGAAGCCAGCTTGTGCAGCTTTTACTAATTGTGCCATGTTGCATCCTTTCCTTGTGAAACATTTATAAAACCCAAGTCTGTACAGGCTCGTCGCGAGAGCCATATACAGACATTGAATACTAACAATTAAATTCTAACACTCCATAGTGAAAGTTTCATATTACATGAAACCAGTAATTTTCCACCAAGGGATACCAATTACGTAGTTCAATACTAAACATACAACGGCGGAGATGAGACCAACTGTCCACCAGTCTTTTACATTGTTGTAACCAGCGGAGAAGATGATTGGACCAGGAGCTGCACCGTAGTGAGTTACGGAACCACCATACGCATTTGTACCAATCATGATGAACGCAAGTAATGTAGGATCGATGCCTGCGTTAATACCTACAATCAAGAATACTGGAAGCATTGCAGAGATGTATGCAGTACCAGATGCGAAGAAATAGCGAACTACAACGGAAATAATAGAGATAAGGATAAGCATCATGAATGGATCTAAACCAAAGTTCATATGAGCTTCTAAGTATTTAGCCAACCATTCGAAGAATTTACCTTTAGTCAATGCGGAGGATAAGCCCAAGATACCGCCGAACCAAATCAATGTGTTCCAAGCAGCTTTTGTTTTAAGCAAATCATCCCAAGAAATAATGCCACATACAAATGTAGCAATCATGGCTACGATAGCTACTGCGGTAGCATCGATTTTAATATCAAATGTTGGTAGAATCCAACCAGTGATTGCAAGAAGTGCGATAACGATAAGGCCTTTTTCGGACGCTTTCATAGGTCCTAATTCAGCTAAACCATCCGCCGCAATTTTCTTATTGTCAATATCTTTTACAGATGGACGCTCATACATATAACCAATAAGTGGTATTAGCATTAACATGATAAAACCAGGTACAAACATAGCTGCAGCCCATTGTGCCCAATTCAAGGATACACCTGTTAATTTAGTAATGAAATCAAGTGCTAAGTAATTTGGTGCCATTGCTGTAGCGAATAGGAAAGATGTTACCTTTGTTGCAAAGTAACCATTCTGTAAGAGGTAAGCACCTGCTTTTTTAGCAGTTTCACCAGGATATGAACCAACCGCTTCAGCGATAGATAAGTTGATTGGATAAACAATACCTGCTGCACGTGCTGTGTTGGATGGAGTTGCTGGAGACAAGATTAAGTCAAGGAATGCAGTTACATAACCAAGACGAAGTGTTGTGCTACCAAACAATCGAACTAAGTGGTAAGCGATACGGTGACCAAGGCCAGTTTTACCAAACGCAACGGATAATGCGAAGGCTGCGAAGATCAACCATAATGCTGTATTGCTGTAACCAGCTAATACATCTTTTGTGTTGCTCAATAAAATAGAAGATGTAGCAACACCTAATAATACCGTAATAGGAACTGGGAATGGTTTTAATACCAAGCCCACGATAGTTGCTAAATAAATGCCAAATAATTGCCATACTTGTGGTTTGAGGCCTTCTGGTGTGCCACCAAACCATGCGATTGCGACGATGGCAGCCATAACGGCAACGCGCCATAATTTGTCTTTCATGTGTGTCTTTACCTTTCTTAACTAACTTAGGCATACATAAAATCATCTAGTCTTTAACAACCTAACTGCTCGCGACGTCAGTTACATTGATTAAGTCTACACTCATTATATATGCTTAAAAGAATTATGAATAATAGATTACCTTTATAGGGGTTATAAAAACTTTTATATCTACTATTCATACTTTTTATGCATTTTAAGCATAGAATTGCAGCCCAAAATGAAAAAAATGCATGTATACGTCCCCAAAGGGGGTATACATGCACTTACATGGTTACTGCCTTGCTCTTTCGAGACACCTTTATTATGACTGATTATATCGAAAAAGTCTAATACTGAAATAGCATGGATAGACAGTTATAAAGCCTTATATAGACTCAATTTGTATAATCTATCCTTTATATTCTCTAAAAATACTATTATCTACAACAGTATGTTTTTTATAGTAATCGCGAACATATTCAATGAATGTTTTAACTACAACAAGATTTTCCGTATCCTTTGTATATACCATATTTGTATCACGAGTGATATAGGTCCCATCTTTGCTACGCAATGGACTTACATATATATCTCTATCCTTACAAGATCCAAGGCCCATATAGGTCAAAATAGACCATCCAAGGCCGGCGCGTACAAAGTGACGACACGTACTCATAGAATTTACATCCATCGCAACACTCGGTGGTTCTTCAAAATGCTCAGCACACCACGTTTCAATAATGTTTGCTACAGACGCATCTGTTTGATATTTAATGAATGGTACCTTCTCTAACGACTCAGGTGGTACTAATTCTTTATAAACCAAACAATACGGTTCCTCCAATAGTAATTCAGATTTACCAGATACTTCATAGCCACCACGAGAAAAGGCAACCATACAGTCACCAGAATTAAACATTTTTACTACTTGATGGCTGAAAGCAGTCTTAACTTGAATATGCACATCCGGATATTGCTCTCGAAATGATTTCAGTAAAGCTGGTAGTTCATAGTCTGCAAAATTGATGGATGATGCGATTTTTAAGGTCCCTTGAATCTTACCAGAAGCGGAATTCATAGCATTTTCTAAGGCCTCTTGATCTTGCATCATTCTTTTACAGTAGTCATAAAAAATTTCGCCTTGTGCCGTAAGAGCAATCCCTTCAGCAGTTCGCAACAACAGAGAATGGCCTAAGGCTTTTTCCATATGGCGCAACCGATAGCTTAAAGCCGGTTGTGATAAAAATAATTTTTCTGCAGCCCTTGTAATATTCCCTTCATCCACAACGGTTACAAAGGTTTGCCATTCTCTATTATCCATACAATCTCCTTTTATCGCTTATTACCAAAGATGCGCAATAAGGATAAGAATAAGTTAATGAAATCTAAGTATAGGCTCAAAGCACCTGTAATTTCAATGCGGTCTAAAATGGTTTCATCCTCCAAGAGCGCTACTTGTGACACATTATTTTTAATGCGGTTCACATCGATAGCTGTAAAGATGGAGAATACTACAACCCCTACATAACCTAGAACTAAGCTAACAGTATCGCTAAAGCCACTAAGTACAGCCCAGTTAAAATAACGAGCCCCTATCATCACAAAAGATACGATAATCATACCAAGTAAGGCAGCCATTACATATGGTGTTAGGGATGACAAATTACGTTTCGTAGTAGCCCCTACCACGGCAAAGCCAATGAAGAACGCTAACGTGCCGATTAACGCTGGAATAACTACTTCAAATACATTATATCGCAACGATATCAAGGTCAATGTAAGGCCATTCAATGCACTATAGAGGAAGAACATGCCTTTTAAAGTCATAACATTGGCAGTATACGCACGAGCACTAAATAGGAATACTACGCCTAGTTCAACTAATAGAATAATATTAAAGTTTTCGTATGCAAAGCGTAGCCAGTTTGGATTTGCCAACGCAGCCACTCCAACACCGATAGTCGTAAATAAACCTACAACCATCCACAAGAAGGATCCCTTCAAACGTTGGGATACAATACTTTCAACCTGAGCAACTTGAGAATTACTAGGTCCTGTTACATTATATGGATTCATACTATCCCTCCTTATATTTAATTATCTTTTACTAAAACTATCGAGCATTAGCAATGCCAGCAAATACCTTGCCCCGTTCGCCATCGATTGTTACCTCTTGACCTTCAAGAAGTACGTCATGAGCGTTTTTAGCACCTAAAATTACAGGAATACCATAGGTAATGCCAGCAATAGCACTGTCAGAGGTATAACCATCTTCAACAGCGATAATGCCGCCTGCACGTTTTGCAATAGCCATTAATTCAGGCTCCATTGTGCCCACCACAAGGATGTCGCCGTCTTTGAAGCTTTCATAATTGCCCTTATGATTAGCAGCAATGAATACTGTGCCGGTAACGGATTTACGCAAAATACCATTACCAGATAAGAGTACTTGCCCCGCAATGTGAACGCGAATCATATTTGTAGTCCCTGTAGCGCCAGATGGTACGCCAGCCGTTACCACAACTAAGTCACCAGACTCAATGACACCTGTACCAAGAGCACCTGTGATGGCTTGCTTAACCATTTCATCAGAGTTAACAATTTCATGACCTTTAATAGCCTCTACGCCCCAGCATAATTGCATGCGACGAATTGTTTCTTCATGCGGAGTTACAGCAATAATTTTGCAAGCCGGACGATGCCGAGCCGTGCTAATTGCAGTATGACCAGATTCAGTACATGTCAAAATAGCAGCAGCCCCAAGGTTTTGAGCGATGCGCACGCTTGCTAAACATACAGCACTGGTAGTTGTCATATCCACATCTTGACGAGCACGACTTTTACTATCGTAAATAGCAGCTTGTTCTGTTACCTCAGCAATGCGTGTCATAGTCGTAACTGCCTCTACTGGGTAAGCACCATTTGCAGTTTCACCAGACAACATGATTGCATCAGTACCATCTAAGATGGCATTGGCTACGTCACTTGCTTCCGCCCGTGTAGGACGTGGATTTTGAATCATGGACTCTAGCATTTGGGTTGCCGTAATAACTGGTTTACCCAAGTCATTACATTTTTCGATCATCATTTTTTGAAGTACTGGCACCTCTTCGGCAGGAATTTCTACACCGAGGTCACCGCGAGCAACCATGAGGCCGTCCGCTACTTCCAAAATTTCATCAATGTTTTTAACGCCTTCAGCATTTTCAATTTTCGCGATGATCTTGATATCTTTTTTCTCAGACTCAAGAATGCGACGAATGGCTACAATGTCCTTACCGCGTTGCATAAAGGATGCGGCAACAAAGTCTACGCCCTGTTTACAGCCAAAGCGCAAGTCCGCTTCATCCTGTTCAGATACAGGTGGCAAGCTAAGTGCTACGCCTGGTACTGCTACGCGTTTACGATTGCCTATTTCACCGCTATTTTGAACTGTGGTAACGATGTTATTACCTTCGATAGCATCGATCGTAAGTGTTACAAGGCCATCGGCCAATAAAATTTTATCCCCTACGGACACATCACTTACAAGACCTTTGTGGTTGACGGAGCTAATCTCTTTTGTGCCTTCCACATCATCCGTAGTCAACGTAAACTTTTGACCTGCTTCAAGGAATACTTTGCCCTCTTTAAATAGACCAAGACGAACCTCAGGACCTTTCGTATCGAGCAATAATGCGATTGGTTTATTAACAATCATCGCCGCATCGCGCACCATTTGCATACGCTCTGCTTGCTCTTCATGAGATCCGTGGGAGAAATTAAAACGAGCCACGTTCATGCCAGCTCGCATCATATCTTCTAAGATACCAAATTTATCCGTTCCCGGACCTACAGTACATACGATTTTTGTACGTTTCATTGTTCCTCCTATGAAAACCATCCCTTCTGGATGTTCATATATTATATCAATGTTGGTAAAAGCTAGCTGTGCCCTACGCAACATGTGTTATTAAGTAGTGAATATGTTTATTACTACCTTAACCTCTATTGAGGTTCTTATGCATATATTATTGTACCTCTACGGAGCCATCGCCTAGGATAGCTTCAATAGCCTTAATGGATTCATCGCTAGGATCAAAGCACATGTTCGGTGGCAAGTTAATGCGTTTCCGTTGACGATGTAAGTATAACGACGTCGGAACAGAGCCAGAGGTATTCACTAACACTCGTTTTAAAGCTTCACTATTTTCTGGCGTGTCATATTGACTATAAATGTGGATGGCCACATGTTTTGCCTGACTATAGTTTACCTTTAATGGCATAATGCGGTCTGCAATAATTTGCACACCCTTTTCATCCGCATCAACGCGGCCTTTTACCTTAACAATCATATCAACCGCAAGGAACTGTTGACTTTGACTAAAGACCTTAGGGAATGCCACTACGTTAGCCGCACCAGAATAATCTTCGATGCGAAGAATGGACATAACCTCGTTCCGCCTTGTCATGCGGTCCGTCTTATTTTCAATTAAGCCTCCAAAGGTAATGGTTTGACCATCGTATTGCTCTGGATTTTCTACGAGAGCCCCCAGTTCAAATAGGCCCTCTAGCTCCTTCGCATAGCCTTGCAATGGATGGCCTGTAATGTAAAAGCCTGTATATTCCTTTTCATCCTTTAATTTATCGTCTTCCGATAAATCCTCCACATTCGGTACAGGGATGAAGTCGACGGACTCCTCTATATCGCCAAAGAGACTCATGGTGCCCATAGCGGCATCCTTTTGCTCTTTAGCACCTACGGCTTGAGCACTTTCATACATGTGCAATAATTGGTTTCTATTTTCCTTGAACCCATCCATGGCACCGCATCGAATGAGACTTTCAAGAAGTCGTTTATTAACAACCTTGTTGTCCACGCGTTTACAGAAATCTACTATATCTGTATAGAGGCCGTGCTCATTGCGCTCGCGAATCAAGCGATCGATGGCATTATCCCCTACGTTCTTGATGCCCCCAAGGCCGAAGCGAATGGCATCACCTTGCACGGCAAAGCTCCGTTCAGAATAGTTAATATCTGGACCGAGCACCTTAACATTATGCTTCTTGCAGGCATTGATGTAGTACGTCAATTTCTGCATGTTTTGCATAAAGCTGGTCATGGTAGCAGCCATGAATTCAGGGAAATAGTGGGCTTTCAGATACGCCGTTTGGTACGCAATGTATGCATAAGCCGCACTATGTGATTTATTAAAGCCATAGCCTGCAAAGTATACGAGCAAGTCAAATACTTCATTTGCAATGGACTCTTCTATACCATTATTTATGGAACCTTGAATAAAGGACTCGCGCTGCGCCTTTAGAACGGATTCCTTTTTCTTACCCATGGCGCGGCGCATCAAGTCCGCTTGACCAAGGGAGAATCCGCCCATGGCAGACGCAATCTGCATAACCTGTTCTTGGTACAAGATTACACCAAAGGTATCTTTTAGAATTGGTTCCAAAATTGGATGTAAATAGGTAACCTCTTTTTTACCGTGACGGCGGTCGATAAAGTCCGCTACCATGCCAGACCCCAATGGACCTGGACGGTACAAAGCTACCAATGGAATTAAGTCTTCAAAATGTTCAGGCTTAAGATCCATAACGAGCTTGGTGATACCTTCTGATTCGAGCTGGAATACACCAGACGTATCGCCTTTTGTGAGGATATCACAAGCCGCTTTATCATCGAGCGGTATTGCATCTAAATCGAGATCAATACCACGGTTCGCCTTGATGAGCTTTAAAGCATCCCCCATAACCGTCAAGGTACGGAGGCCTAAGAAGTCCATCTTTAAGAGGCCTAATTCCTCGATATTATCCTTGTCGTACTGCGTAACAAAGCCTTCATCATTGGAATTTTGTACTGGCACGTGGTCATCTAGAGGATCTGCGGAAATTACGACGCCCGCCGCATGGGTGGACGAATTTCGCGCTATCCCTTCTAGCTTTTTACCAAAATCAAATAACTCTTTAACATTAGCATCAGCTTCGTACAAAGCCTTTAATTCTTTGCCTTGCAGAGCCTTATCTAAGGTAATCCCTAGTTCGTTGGGAATCATCTTAGCAATGCGGTTTACTTCCGCCAGTGGTAAGTCTAGCACACGACCTACGTCACGAATTACGGCACGCGCTGCCTCAGTACCAAAGGTAATAATCTGAGATACACGCTCCTGTCCGTATTTTCGCGTTACATATTCGATGGCTTTACCACGCTTTTCATAACAGAAGTCAATATCGATATCGGGCATGCTTACCCGCTCTGGATTTAAGAACCGTTCAAAGAGCAAATCGTATTTTAATGGATCGAGGCCTGTAATGCCAAGTAAATAGGCTACTACAGAACCGGCCGCAGAACCACGACCAGGACCTACTAAGATGTCGTGCTCACGGGCATAGCGTACATAGTCCCATACAATGAGAAAGTAATCCTCAAAGCCCATCGTTCCAATAACATCTAGCTCGTAGTCGAGGCGTTTTTGTAACTCTTCAGAGGTCTCACCATAGAGTCGTGGAATTTCCCGTTCACAAACCTTACGTAAATACGTCTTAGACGTTTCCCCTTCTGGCACATCAAAGTGTGGCAAGTGATGTTCATCAAAATTAAACTCCACATTACAGCGATCTGCAATTTTTAAAGTATTTTCGATGGCACCCGGAATATGTCCAAATAACTCCGCCATCTCATCCCCAGATTTTAGATAGAACTCATCATTGGGGAATTTTAAGCGGTCTACCTCAGCACGACGACGACCTGTAGAAATACATACCTTAATATCTTGTGCGTCTGCATCCTCTTTTAAGACATAGTGGAAGTCATTAGATGCTACGATGCCAAGACCGTATTCCTTGCTGAGCTTAATGAGCTCCTCTTGAGCCTTCGCCTCCTCTGGTAAGCCATGATTTTGGATTTCTAAGAAGAAATTATCTTTCCCGTAGGTCTCGATATACCATTCGATGGAACGCTTGGCGCCTTCCATATTATCTTGCAAGATATATTGAGGAATCTCTCCTTGAATACATGCACTGAGGGCAATTATGCCTTTGCTGTATTGGCGCAATAAATCGCGGTCTGCACGTGGCTTATAATTAAACCCTTCAGTAGAGGCTTTCGACACGATTTTAACAAGATTACGATACCCTTCCATGGTTTCTGCCAATAAGATAAGATGTTTTAATCGTTCACGGCTGCGACCTTCCTGCTTATCAAGACGGCTACCTTCTGTGACATATACTTCACACCCAATAATCGGTTTAACGCCTTGGGCCACACATTCCTTATAAAAATAAATGGCTGCATACATATTGCCGTGGTCTGTAATGGCAAGGGCTGGCTGATTTAGCTCCTTCGCACGACGTACCATGTCAGGCAAACGACTGATACCGTCCAGCAAACTAAACTCTGTATGACTATGTAAATGTACAAATGGCTGCATGGTACACCTCCTTTAAGGGCGATGAGCAAAATATACGTTCAATGACTTCTTGCGAGCCTTCCAATCTGGCAAAAACTGTGCCACTAGATTGTGAAAGTTCTTGGAATGGTCTAAATATTTAAAATGAGCAAACTCATGAACCATAACGTACTCAATATACGCCTGTGGCCCCTCTAATAAACGGGTGTTCATCTTGATGAGCTGCTTTGCTGGCGTACAAGAACCCCAACGACTCTTCATACGCTGCTGTTTTATGGTTGGCATAGGTACATCAATACCTTGCTTGTGGTAGCGTTGATACACGACCTTTGCCCAATGGACAAAGACCTTCTCCCCTAAATTACGCCAATAACTTTGCATTAATTTATGCTTAGCCTCAAAGGTCGTACCACGAGGTACCACCATGGTAAGAATCGCCTTCCCATCAAAGCCAATGTGAGGCTTTCCGTCCTGCTCAACTAGGCGCAATGTAACGGGAATGCCGAGAATAGATAAGCTTTCACCATTTACATACTGCAACGCATCGACGCGCTTGGCATTCAATGCATCAATCTTATAACGAGCCCGCTCAATGAAGGGCATATTCTCGATAACAAACTTGTCCACCCTATAATCCGGCACATAGGCATTCGCCGACACATGGATCACACCATCCTTTGTAATGCGCATGTTCATGTTCTTCACACGCTTGATGGTTAACTCATATTCAATTGTGTCGCCATTATAGGTAATAGACCTAGTTGTTGAAGTATTCATACCTTTTATTTTATCATAAAACACTCATAAAATCGTAAAATTCTGGTAATTTTAATAGAACTACTTAGATTTTAATCAATACTGATTTTTATTAATTTGTAATATAAAAATGACACCTATACCAAACCTAATATGAGGTATAGGTGTCATTAAATCTAAACTCACTCTAGATAGTTTTCCAACCCTAGTTTATGTTGTTGTTTTAAACTCATACTTTTTCTTGCAGTAACTAACTCAACAAATAATTCTTCTATAATTTCCTTATCATCTTTACTAAATTGACTATAATGATTTAAAACAATAATTTTATCCTTTAACATCTTATCTGTATTCTGTTCTTTCGTTAATTTAGCGTCTTCATAGATTTTAAAACTACTCGTATTTAACTCACTATTTTCACTGCTAAAATTATATAACAATAACTTATCTGAATAATATTTCCATACTGTACCAGTTTCTAAATCTATCTTTGTAATGCTTCCAAAATCAACATTATAAAATATATTTTTAGAAATTTTATACTTATCAATTCTCGATAATTTAGAACCTGTAGCTAAATTATAAATCCCACGTGTCTCGCTAGAGAAAAAGAATGGAAATTTAATTATGTTTCCTTCCTCTATAGGAATTCTTTCCCTAAAGTCAGCATAAAATTTACTTTTCCAAACTTCCTGTTCTGAATCAGAGAAACGACTAAATTCTGGATATACATTAGTAATGTCATTTATTCTGATTTCATTAGATGGCTCTTTATGTAATATAAATACGTGATCGTTATTTAATTCATTATATACACCAATACCATTTGTAGTTATATAATATATTTTCCCTCGTACTTCATCAAAACCAAGAACATTAGAAGCAATTATATTAGTTGGTTCTTTGCAGTATATTATGCCACCCTTCATGTCTGAATAGTGAATGAATGGGTTCCAAAAATTAGTAGTAAAGAAAAGCCATCCAACAAAAATAACACCTACTATTATTAAACAAGTAAGAGCTACTCGTTTAAGCCATTTCTTTAATTTTCTTCCTATTTTCATAAAAGCTCATCCAACTTGTTAAAATACTAACCATTACTACACAATATTATCAAAATAAATATAGCGTATTACTAATTTTTACTAACATAGTTATCTCGTAATTGTAATAAAATAGTTCGTTCTTCTTCTCCAATTTCATCTAAGCTATTTAACAGAACTAGATAATCTCCATAGGTATATTTCAACATAGCAACTAAAGAGTCTCTAACCTTTTTACCTGCAATACTTTCATCAAAGTATACTTGAATATCATTTGTTTCTTTATCGATAATAATAAAACCACTCACATTAAATATCAAAATCTTTGTAGCCGTATCTTTTACGCCTCGCACATCATTCGTAATAATAAGATGATTATCTAAATCTAGAAACGTTGCTTCATAGCCAGAGTAATACCATCGTTTATTAAAGTACTTTGCACCACGATCAGAATTCATTAACATTTTTTCAAAGTTATCTAAATCCGTTTTGGAAAAATCTTCTAACTTATTTTTCTTATTAATAATCATCTTTAATCTTGGATGATATAATTTGTGCTGTTCGGTTTCATCACCATAAATTTTAAATTCCCAAATATCTAGTTTATGATTTTTAATATCATACCGACCTATTCCATCATATCCTAAATAATAATAGTAAGGCTCATCAAAATACACTGCTAAAATACGATTAGAAATCGATTCATTGATTGAAATGTCAACTAACTCATGCGACTCATCCATAATAACTATATTATTTGGTGAACTATCGTGATAATAATACTGATAAATCACAGCACTAATAATTACTAGTCCTAGCAGTATTAAAGCACAAATCTTTTTCATAACGAAACCTCTAAACTATACCTTACTTTTATTTCTATTGGTTAATATTCAATTCACTTCTATATTTCAATTATATATTAAACCAACTTATATCACCAACGGATATTTTAATATTGTTATCTTTTATTTATTTTTATATTCAGACTTAACAAAGAATGCCAAAGCGTTAGCACAGGCATTTATACTATAGTAATACAAAAGCTTTATAAATAAACACTACTACTTAAACTGATCAAAAATATAATAAAAGATTCCAAGTCCTAACTACATTATTAGAACATGGAATCTAAAATTATACTGCTATTAAAAAGAAATTCGGCTACCTTGTGATTTAAACCTTCCAGGTGCTTCTGACAATTTCTTATATATATCAAATGTTTCAGATAGACCTAAACTTTCAATCGGTTGTAAAATCATCTTATCACCGTAATACTGTTGTTGTAATCTAGTAAAATTATTTATAGTTTCAATATCTTCTAGATTTAAATAATATACAATAATTGTATTGCTCTCTTGATTGATAATAACATAGACATCATCATTCATCGCATAAATTTTATCATTAATAATATCCATCGAAATACCTTTATTAATGAGATATACACGGTAAGCCTTATCAAAAATTGTATTGTATCTGCTATCAACTACATACCGATACTGTAAATCATGATATAACCAACCCCCACCTATAAAGAGAAATAGACCAATTATACCTACCAATATCGTGGATAGCTGCAGTAAACTCTTTAAAAAATCTATTATTTTATTCATATTTATATAATTGTAATATTTCTCCATAAACTCACTATAATATAACAACCTACAAAAGCTTTTATCCCTAATAATGAATTATAAATGCAATATTTCTAGCCAATTGTTACGTGCTAACACTACAATATATCCATCATTCTCTGAATTCTTTGTTATATATACTCTATATGATTCATTTTCATATACATAGAGAGACTTAGTTTGGTCAACTAAAATCCATTCCCCAGTTAAGGGCTTTATTGATTTTATATCTTTATGTAGTGAATCCTTCTTTATGTTTATTGATACTCCTATAGATAATAGATTTCTTCTGTTCGAATCATATACATCTCCATCAATTATATAGTGATCTCTCGGGAAAGATGCATTTAAAGCTTGTGTCAGTTCTATTCTAGACTGCTCAACAGTATCATTAAACAAAAACCTATAGCCTAATCCACAAATTAGCCATACGAAAAAACAGCCTATAAATGTGTACCAAACAATAGAATAAATTGTTTTATATTTCATAATTAAGTTACCTATACACCAGATGCATTAAAAATCATATGCGCAGCTAATTCTCTAATCATGCTATCTATGATTGGCTTAGAAACTTTTATATTCTTAAAGGCTTAGACCATAATGCATTAATATCACAAGTATCAACATAAACAATATAAATATCCTTGGGGAAATTCTATATTTAATTAATAGTTTACTCTCTTTCACCCCAGAAAACTGTGGAAACAAAAAT
Organism: Veillonella sp. 20925_1_51; assembly: GCF_041431445.1. Taxonomy (NCBI): domain Bacteria; kingdom Bacillati; phylum Bacillota; class Negativicutes; order Veillonellales; family Veillonellaceae; genus Veillonella; species Veillonella sp. 20925_1_51. The sequence goes on along the minus strand of NZ_JAPVXT010000007.1, from coordinate 61,219 downwards.
AAAAAAATTAATATTACACACACCAAGAGAAAAGAATAACCTTCTTCAAAGAGCAATCTTTCTATTACATTCATAATTCCGACCTAAACAAATAAAATAAATCATCTTATTTATTGTCAAAAACAAATTCCACTATAAACAGCCCAATAAGCATGAGGATTGCAATAATCCGTGTTAGAGTTGATTCAATAGAACCTAGAGGTTTAAAGTCACCATTAAAACGAATCCCTGTATATTGAGGAAATATTATTGCCCATAACAAGATTAAAGTCGCAATCATCCAAGAATCAACATTTTTATTAATAAAATCAATAATTTCATCTATAAAATACATTATATTCTCCCTATATTAAATTTAATTTTCCTCATTAGATACAGATTATAACAGCCCATTATCCATCAGTAACTCCAACAAAGTAAATATAATATTAACTTTACCTGTCTTTTTCTAATTTAACGATGATAGCCTTTGTGTTTATATCATGAGTAATATCAACCCAAATATTATCATCTAAATCATATCCTATAATGTGACTCTTATTTACTTCACGCCAGTTTATCTTTTCTTCTGAAAGTATATTCTTTACTGATTCCAAAGTAACACGTTTATAGGTATTTTTAAAAACATAAACCTGCCCGTTTCTACCTGTAGCAAAATGCTCTTCACTTACTTTATACGTCGATATAGCTGCTAACTTTTGCTCATATACTGTTAGTTTTTGTATTTGTCCCGGTCTATTAATATACGCAAGCAAAGTAACAAGTCCCATTATGAAGAATCCGAACAAGATAAAACCAATATAAAATTTTACCCTAAAAGGTGTTCGATCTAATATAGATTTTACACCGCTCCATACTTTCATAATGTCTCCTATACGATCAGTTAATATTCAATTCACTTCTATATTTCAATTATATATTAAACCAACTTATATCACCAACAGATATTTTAACATTGTTATCTTTTATTTATTTTTATAGTTAGCCTAAAAAAATGCCAAAGCGTTAGCACAGGCATTTACAGTATAGTAATACAAAAGCACCATCTACCTAGATCCGACTTATGTGTCGTTTCCCATTAAGATAGATGGTGCTTTTTATTGATCTAATTAAATTGTTCAAATAAACAGGTTCCACTTACATACAATGTAGTATAGCACTATTTTATATTTCGTCGTGCCGCTAAGCTACCAGCGCTGCTAGCTAGTCCCGCTCGGTTGATATGTGGATTCCCATGTTTGTACGTTTTTGGCTTGCTACTTTTATCTTCTACCTTTGATTTCTCAAATTTAGTAAATAGATTGTCTAGCTCGCGCAAGAGCGCACGTTTCTGTGAGTCTTTCAACTCGAATACTTCACCTTTATAGGCAATGTATTTATTTTTGAGTACAGGACTGAGATCATAGATGGGCTCGTGTTGTTCTCCATTTACATCTAGCAGCTCATCCAAGGTCAATCCATAATAGCGAGACAGGGCACAGAGTGTATCTAAATCTGGTTCGCGATACCCTGTTTCGTAATTTGAAAGCGCCGCATTACTGATACCTACGGCCTTTGCTACTTCGATTTGGCTTTTGCCCATGCGCACGCGAGCACGCTTTAAGTTCTTGTAAAACTGCATGTTCATCACCTACATCGATACATAAACAACTACAAACTATATATTTTATAATAATGTATCACTGATTTTTATAGTAGTGTATCACTAATCTTTATAGTAGTGTATCACTGATTTTTTTGAAAGCTTCATCAGCTACGGCCAATGTACGTTCGATTTCACTGCTCTTATGGCAGATAGATACGAAGTTACTTTCATAAGGGCTTGGCGCATAGTAGATACCATGGCTCAAGTTATGATGGAAGAACATTTTGAATTGTTCTTCATTACAAGCTGCTGCATCATCGAAGTTCTTAACTGGTTTATCAGTGAAGAAGATGGTGAACATGGAGCCTACCCGTTGCACTACAACAGGCACATTGTATTGAGCTGCCAAGCGTTCAAAACCTTCACAAAGAGCTATGGTTGCATCTTCAACTTGTTTAAAAATTGTTGGGTCTCGTTGCAAAATGGAAAGCGTTGCAAGACCAGAGGTAACAGCAATAGGGTTACCGCTTAATGTACCGGCTTGGTAAATAGGACCAGCTGGTGCAATTTGGTTCATAATCTCACGAGCACCGCCAAATACAGCAAGTGGCATACCACCGCCAACGATTTTACCAAGGCATGTAAGATCTGGTTTAATATTGTAACGTTTTTGTGCACCGCCGCTACTAGCGCGGAAGCCACACATAACTTCGTCAAAGATCAATACTGCACCATGAGCCTTAGTCACTTCGCGCAAGGTTTCAAGGAAGCCTGGTTCTGGAGGCACACAGCCCATGTTACCAGCTACAGGTTCTACGATAATAGCCGCAATAGTATCGCCGATGTCGTCAAATAATTTGCGAACTGCATCAGAGTCATTGTACGGCAAAGTAATTGTATTTTCTGCTACACCTTGTGGAACGCCAGGGCTATCTGGTACACCAAAGGTAGCAAGACCAGAGCCAGCTTTTACCAAAAGCGCATCACTATGACCATGGTAACAGCCAACGAATTTTACGATACGATCGCGACCAGTATAGCCACGAGCTACGCGCAAGGCACTCATAGTGGCCTCAGTACCGGAGTTAACGAGGCGGATAACCTCCATAGATGGCATGAAAGCTTGTACCTTTTTAGCCAATTCTGTTTCTAGTAATGTAGGCGCACCATAACTAGTGCCGCGAGGAATCGCCTCTTGTAAGCTAGCGATAACTTCAGGATTCGCATGGCCTAAAATCATAGGGCCCCAGCTCAACACATAGTCGATGTATTCGTTATTATCGATATCATAAATACGGCTGCCGCTAGCACTGCTAATAAACGGAGGGTTAGAACCTACACTGCGGTAGGAACGAACCGGACTGTTTACGCCACCTGGCATATAACGTTTAGCCTCTTCAAAGGCTTTTTCAGATTTACCGAGTTGGAACATGGTTTCTCCTTACTTTTGTAACCATTTAGCAATATCTATAGCATGGTACGTAATGATGATTTTAGCACCGGCGCGCTTCATAGAAAGCATTGTTTCCATAACGAGGCGTTCTTCGTCGATAAGACCAGCTGCAGCAGCAGATTTAACCATCGCATATTCGCCAGATACATTGTATACAGCTACAGGTAATTCATAGCGATCACGTGTTTCACGAACGATATCCAAATAGGACAAGGCTGGTTTAATCATGATAATATCTGCACCTTCAGCGATATCAAGTTCGATTTCTCTGAAAGCTTCCAACCGATTAGCTGGGTCCATTTGATATGATTTGCGGTCCCCAAATTTAGGTGCAGAGTTAACAGCACCACGGAACGGACCATAGTAAGCAGATGCGTATTTTGCAGCATAGCTCATAATAGATACATTTGTATAACCTGCCGCATCAAGGGCTTCACGGATAGCACCTACACGGCCATCCATCATATCGGATGGAGCCACCATATGGGCACCTGCTTCTGCTTGGCTTACCGCTACTTTACAAAGCAATGGCAATGTTTCATCATTTAAGATTTCATGATCATCAATCATGCCGCAATGTCCTGTTGTTGTGTATTGGCACAAGCAAACATCAGCTACCACCAATAGGTTTGGCACAGCTGCACGGATGGCTTTGATAGCTTGTTGTACAGGTTGGGACATATCCCATGCAGAGGAACCTTGTTCGTCCTTATATGTAGGAATACCGAAGATTTCTACCCCAAGAATACCAAGATCATATACCTCTTGAGCCATTTTTACAGCTTCATCAACGGATAAGTGGTATTGGCCTGGCAACGTATCAATTTCTTTTTTGATACCTTCACCAGGAACGATAAATAATGGATAAATTAAATCAGTTACGTCGAGTGTCGTTTCCCGTACCAAATCACGCATTTCTGGATTGATACGCAAGCGGCGAGGACGGTATGTTAAATCGTACATGTAATCCTCCTAAATGTCCTTTACAATAGCATTTACCAAGCCATCAGTTGTATATACATCGCTGATGACCGCTGGTTTAAGACCTGCACTCATAGCTGTAGCAGCTGTGATAGGTCCGATACAAGCAATCTTAGTATTACCTAATAGTTTCAATGCATCATCGCCCAATAATTGGATTGTATTAGTTACTGTAGAGGAACTTGTAAACGTAATGTAGTCTACAGTACCTGCAGTTAATGCATTGATTAATGCTTCTTGTTGAGATGTATCTTGTGTCGTTTCATATAAACGCAAAATATCTACATCTATATCATGATGACGCAAAGAGCGTGGAATTACGTCGCGCGCCACTTTTGGTTGAATCAATAGTACGGAGTCCCCTGCTTTAAGTTCTTCTTCAAGAGCCTTTACGGCAGATTCAGCTTTATAGTCTACAGGAATAATATCTGGAACAATGCCGTATTTTTGAAGTTCCCGAGCTGTAGCACAGCCAATAGCTGCTACTTTAGAATTACCTAATGCACGTGTATCCTTGCCTTCTTTATAGAGAGCATCGAAAAAGTAGCGAACCCCTTCACCAGATGTGAATACGATGCATTGGTATTGTTTTGTATTATTGATGATACGACGATCTTCATCAAACAACTCTAATGGAGATGTTTTAATCGCTGCCGCTTCTACTACATTAGCACCTTGATCTGCTAATTTTTCGCGGAATGCACTAGCTTGGGAGCGAGCGCGTGTAACTACAATAGTTTTACCGAATAACGGTTTATTATCAAACCATTGTAATTTTTCACGAAGGTTAACTACATCGCCTACTACGATAATAGCTGGCGCTTTTAGTTGTGCCTTTTCTACGTCTTCCACTACATGTTCAAGGGTAGATACGAGAACTTCTTGAACTGTTTTTGTACCCCAACGAACAAGCGCTACTGGTGTAGAAGCTGGGCGTCCATAAGCCATCAATTTTTCTGCAATGGTAGGTAAATTGCCAACACCCATTACAAAGCAAAGTGTATCAACGGCTGTAGCAAGGCCTTCCCAATGAATGCCAGATACGGCTTTAGTTGGATCCTCATGACCGGTTACAACCGCAAAGGATGTAGCCATAGCGCGTTGTGTTACAGGAATACCTGCATAAGCAGGGGCTGCGATTGGAGATGTTACGCCTGGTACGAATTCAAATGGTACACCAGCTTCGCCAAGAGCCATCGCCTCTTCACCACCGCGACCGAATACGAGTGGGTCGCCGCCCTTTAAGCGTGCAACGATTTTACCTTCTTTACCTTTTTGAACTAATAACTCGTTGATTTCCCATTGGTGCATTGTGTGATCTTTACATTGTTTACCAGCGTAAATCAACTCTGCATCTGGGCGAGCCCATTCTAACAAATGAGCATCTGCTAAATAGTCATATACAATTACATCTGCTTTTTCAATGCATTCGCGACCTTTTACAGTAATGAGTTTAACATCGCCAGGGCCTGCACCGATTAGATATACCATACCTGTCATTTTATGATTCCTTCCTCTATGAGAGCATCCACAATATGTTTGCCCCCTTCTTCATATAAGGCTTTCGCAAGATTTTTACCAAGAATTTCAGCTTTTTTTGCTGGGCCAGAAATTTCTCCTTCGTATACCGTTTTACCGTCGAGGGAGGCAATCATGGCCTTTAAGGTCAATTGACCTTTATTAATAGTACCATGTACCCCCATCGGCACTTGGCAACCACCATTTAACTGACGCAAGAAGCCGCGTTCCCCTTCAACAGCATAGCGTGTAGCTTCGTCGTTAATAGGAGCTAGCATTTCAAGCATTTCCGTATCGTCAGCACGACACTCGATAGCAAGTGCCCCTTGACCAACAGCAGGAATCATTTCATCCGCTTTAAATACTTGGGTAATTTGATCATCTAAGCCCAACCGTTTAAGACCGGCTTGTGCCAAGATTACGCCATCTAGTTTTTCTGTTTCAATCTTGCTCAAACGAGTTTGTACATTACCGCGGATAACCTCGACCTTAAGGTCAGGACGGACATGTAATAATTGTGCTTGGCGACGCAAGCTACTTGTACCGACGCGAGCACCTTGAGGCAATTTATCTAATGTTTTATACACGGGGCTCACAAGCGCATCGTAAGGCACTTCACGAGCAGAGATAGCACCCAGAGTTAGCCCTTCTGGCAACTCTGTAGGCATATCTTTCAAGCTATGTACGGCGATATCAATGTCGCCTTTGTGCATAGCTTCTTCTAATTCAGCTGTAAACAAACCTTTACCACCAACTTGAGCTAGTGGTTTTTCCAAGATACGGTCCCCTTTTGTATTAAAATGAACTAGCTCGACCGTAATGTTTGGGTACAGACGTTGTAACTCTGCACTAATATGTTCAGCCTGCCATAGGGCAAGGGCACTTTTTCGCGTGCCGATTCGAATATGGTCTCTCATGGCCTTAGCCTTCTTTCTCAAGATTAAACATATCTTTGAATAAATCCCAGTACAAACCTTCTTCCTCTGTACCAGCGATTTCGTTAAAGTGAATCATCGGTTCACGCAACATTTTGCGAATGATCATGCGACTCATAGAGTCCATAATACGACGCTCCTTATCGGAAATATCAGGCAATTTAGCTAATGCGCGATGTAACTCACGACGGCGAATGCGTTCTGCTTTTTCTGTGAGCAATGCCATCATAGGACGCACCGTTAAATAACTCAATTTATCTAATAATTCTTCAATGGCGTCGTGAATGATAGGCTCTGCACGACGAGCTTCCTCTTCGCGCTGTGCCTTATTTTCTTCGACTACGCTTTCAAGAGAGTCGATATTAAACAGGTAAATACCTTCCATATCTGCTACGCCGGGATCGATATCGCGTGGTACCGCAATATCAATCATAACGATTGGCTCACCTTTGCGAAGGGAGGTAATTTTCTTTGCTTCACGTTCAGTAATAATATAGTGCGGCGCCCCTGTAGATGTGATGAGGATATCTGCATCTTTAGCGTAATCTACAAAGTTATCGAGCTTAACAGCTTTACCATTAAATCGCTCTGCTAAAGCCTCTGCCTTGGTAAAGGTTCTATTGGATACAAAAATCGTTTTTACGCCCTTTGCTTGTAAGTGCGTTGCGGTCAACTCACTCATGGTGCCAGCACCTAAGATGAGTACCGTCGCCTCAGATAATGGTTTATCTAAACTATCCTCAGCGAGGTTAACAGCCGTATAGCTCACAGATACTGGCGTATTAGCAATACCTGTATTCGTGCGAACCTTTTTACCAACGCTGATAGCGCGTTGGAACAAAATATTGAAAATCGTGCCTGTGCAACCTACGCTATAAGCCTGAATATAAGCCCCTTTTAATTGGCTCAAAATTTGACCTTCCCCCAGCACAAGGGAATCAAGACTTGCAGATACACGGAATAAATGCTCAATACAATCTCGTTCTTCATAATAGAAAAACGCATCTTCATCGATGTGGTCGGCACCTTTTAAATCCTTTAACACGGCCAACATATATTCTTTAGGGAACTCTACACCTTCTAAGGCCGCATAGATTTCAGTTCTATTACATGTAGACAAAATAACACATTCTGCTACACAGTCGAATTCATAGAGGCGGTTCAGTGCTGAAGCGACCTCGTCCTTATCAAACGAGAAACGTTCACGCACCGCAACAGCAGCACTTCTATGATTTAGACCTAATACCACTAATTTCATGGTCAAGTTTCTCCTCTATAGTCATCCACTCTCCCTTGAGAATGGCTTCAAATGTTTCTACAGTCAGATGGTTTCGCCAAAATTTCTGTCGAGCCTCTGGAGTAGGAAGTAGTAACTTTACTTCTTCTCTAAATATTTTAAGTCTAGGCATAGCCTTTTGCAACTGACCATAACGATTCATCATATCTTGCCTTATGAGGCGATTGATACGAGGCCCTACGTTATTAGCGCTAATAGCAATATGAAGATCGCCTAGTTCAAGGGATGAAGGCACAGTAAATCTGCACGCTCTAGGGTCATCACTTCGATTAGTCCAAACGCGGTGTTTTTTCCCCATATCATATAACGTATCGTTTAATTCGCCATTATCTGTGCAGATAAAGAACAAACTGCTCGTTATAATGTGGTGTTCATCGTCCATTGTGAAAGCACGGTCGTACCAGGTGATACGATTATCCTTTGCCCATTGGCAAATCCTATCTGTTACAGTGGGAGCAATTACCACAATGTTGCACGGCTCATCAATAAAGAGCTGTATTCGTCGCTCTGCCACCTCTCCGCCGCCTACGAATAGGATTGTATCTTCTGTTGTAGGTTGAAATGTTATGGATACCATGGTTGTCCTACTATATGTAAAAAAATCGGCTTGATGGTCAAGCCGATTTTCAATTGCCTACATGAATCGTTTCAGATATACGCCGATACGCCCCTTACGAGATGTACCTGTAATGGCTTCTACCTTCATTCGGCCACGACCACGCATAGAAATCACATCCCCTTCTTTAACTTCTTGGGATGCACCCTTAGCTGGTTGCCAGTTTACTTGCAATAATCCTGCATTTATAGCGCTTACCAATTTAGTACGAGACACGCTAAAACCAGAACTTGCCACCGCATCTAAGCGCAAAGAAGCAACTGTAGTGCGGACTTCTTTAATTTTTTCTTCTTTTGGTGCAATATCTGATAGGTCAATAGCCTCTACAGATACGGAAACCATAGCGATTTTTGTGAAGTTTTGAATCACGAAGTCTGCTACACTTTCATCCACCAAAATTTGAGCGCCCCCTTGTTGAACGATAACGTCCCCAAATTTGGAGCGATCAATGCCGAGCCCCATCAAGGAGCCAAGCACATCGCGATGGGTAAGCAATCGGAACCGTGGGTCCCAATTTACCTTAAGGGCGCGAATGCCCATATCCACAGTACCATTAAAGTCGCTATCTACAAAGGCTATGCGGATACGTTCCGCCCCTTCATAGCCACCGTCGGTCTTAACGATAAGCTGTGGGTAGTTAGCCTTGATTGCGTCTGCAATGACAAGGCCTGCAGGGCTCGTAAAGTCCGCCACGCGATAAGGGCGACCTTTTACAACCTGCTCAGCCAAGTCTAGCATGCGGCGAGCTTCCTCACCACTACCACTGGCTTCAAAATATCGTATTAATTTACTAGTATCTGCCAAAATTATTTCCCCAATTCATTCGACCGAGCAAGACATGCTACTACGCCGTCTTGGAGAGCACTGCGAAGTCCACCTTTTTCCATGGCACCAATACCGGCAATGGTCGTGCCACCTGGACTTGTTACTTGATCTCGTAGTACTGCTGGATGATTGCCACTTTCAAGAGCCATCTTGCCAGCACCATACATCGTTTGAGCTGCTGCTTTGATTGCCAAGTGACGAGGCAATCCGATGCGAACGCCCGCATCAGCTAACGCATCAAGAATGACGAACATATAGCCAGGGCCCGCACCAGATAGTGCACCTAAGCGATCTAAATCAGCTTCACTTACCACCGCTACCTCGCCAACAGCCTCAAATAATGCTTGCACATCACGACCCAGGTCTGTATGTACATCATCCCCTGCAAGAGCCGTCATGCCTACACCGATAGAAGCCGGTGTATTTGGCATAGCTCTAAACCAGTTAGCTTGCGGAATCGCTGTATCTAGAGTATCTAAGGTGATACCTGCAGCAACGGAAATCATAACAGTCCCATAAGGTACTTCTTTTAACGTCTCTAATACAGATGGTAACACTTGTGGTTTTACGGCCAACAAAATCGTATTGTACTCGTTTACATTAGGCAATGTAGTAAACCCTACTACACCGAGCTCCTCAGTTAGAGCCTTACATTGTTCTTCACGACGCACGAGAATGTGTGTATCACTTGCTTTCAACACGCCATGCTGTAATGCACCGCGCAATAGAGCGCCACCCATTGAGCCAACGCCGATAAATAAGGTTTTACCTAACATCGTTGTCACCACCATTTATAGAGAAATTATTTATTGTCCCAAGCGTATTCGTTTTGCTCAGTTTTGTTGCTGTCATTATCAGAATAATCAATGGAAATGTTTACAGGTACGCACATGAAAATGTCTTTACCTACCTTTTCCAATTTGCCATCCAATGCAAAAGTCGCACCAGATACGAAGTCCACAATACGAGCTGCTTCATGAGGATCTGTATTTTCAAAGTTGATCAATACAGGACGCATGTCGCGCAATTGATGTGTAATATTTTCAGAGTCTTCAAATACTTTTGGTTCAATTACAACTACTTTCATAGCTGTTGGACGTTGTGTCATCGTAGATTGGCCTCCTACCTTGCGTGGATGAAATTCAGATGCGCCGGATACTGGAGCTACTGGAGCTACTGGTGTAGGTTCCGCTTCATATTCCTCTTCATCTTCATAGTCATAATCATCATATTCATAGTCATCATCATTTTTGCCTAAGAATAAGTTTTTTGCTTTGTCTAAATAATCTCCCAATGCCATTTGGATTTCCTCCTAATACTTAACGCTATCGATTATCAGGCAACCCAAGCCTTAATCATACACACGTTCCCCAAAAATTGCTGTGCCTACACGAACGATGTTAGCCCCTTCTTCTAAAGCGACTTCAAAGTCGTGAGTCATCCCCATAGATAAATATTGAATCTGCCCTTCTTCAAAGTAGCCCTTCATATCCTCATACAAGGCGTTTGCTACGCGGAAGATTGGACGTGCTTCCTCTGGATCATCGAAAAATGGTGCCATACACATTAAGCCCCGAACACGGACATGAGGTAATGTCTTTGCATAGTCTCGTATTTCTGGAAACTCTTCAACGGTCATGCCTGTTTTAGATGCTTCACGAGCTACATTAACTTGCAATAACACATCTTGCACCTTATCGTGCTTGGCTGCAACCTTTTCGATTTCATCTAATAATTTACGGCTGTCTACAGAATGAATTAAATCAAACATAGGCACCGCTTGACGCACCTTATTGACCTGTAAATGACCAATCAAATGCCATGTCAATTGTGGACCTTTATAGGTAAGCTGTTTTTCTTTAGCCTCTTGTACTCGATTTTCCCCCACATGAGTAACACCGAGACGTGCGACCTCTTCCACCGCTGATACAGGGTGGTTCTTAGTAACAGCTACTAATAATGCTGTATCTACGCGACCAACGCGCGCCATAGCATCTGCCATGCGCTGCTGTATAGCGTGTAGGGATTCTTCAATCATGTGATTCCCCTTCAATCTATATTTAAAAACCATAAAATATATTTGTATAGACTATTCTATTATATAGTATTTAGTATTGATTGTACATCATTTAGGTCTTATAAAGCCTATAAATCTATGTATGTATATACTACCGTTCTTGTAGCATACCAAATAAAGCCATGCGGCCTGTTTTACCAGATTCCCGACGATAGGAATAACAATCTCTATCTGTTACTGTATCGGTACCGCCAATAGCGATATTTTCTTTAGGCACACCATTCACCATAAGTCCTTCGGCGATAAAGTTCCATAAGTTGATATAGGCTTTATCTAGTTTATCACCTGGATAGTTTACAATATCAGCCACACTACGGTCGGTCATACCACGCCAAGCTAATTCAAAACGTTTTCCTAACTCTACATCGACTTCAAAGGATTCTGGTCCAATGCTAGGTCCAAGATAGATATAACAATCTTTGAACTCCGTACCATACGCTTCTTTCATAGCCTCAATAGTAAGAACTGGCAAATGTCCTATCGCTCCGCGCCAGCCTGCATGTACCGTAGCGATAGCGTGATGCTTAGCATCATAAATACCTACAGCTACACAATCAGCAGTAAATAAAAATAGCGGTACATTCGGTAATTTTGTAAATACAGCATCACAATCGGCTATGGCTGTATCCTCTCCCAAGGCTCCCGCACCAACGAGATCTACTGTGATTTCTACAGCTTTTAAACCATGTACTTGATTACCACAAGAGATTCGCTCTGGTTCAACACCTAAATATTCAGCAACAATAGCACGGTTTTCACGAACATACTTAGGCTCATCCCCTACGTGAAATGCTAAATTTAGTGATTTATAGGGCTCTTGAGATACACCACCATGACGGTACGTATCACCTATTGTAATAGGAAAACGATCTGCCCAATTAGGAGTTTCATAAGACCAAGTACCATGAGGTCCTTTAACATCTATACGTTTTACAGATTGATTCATAAGTGCCTCCTATTTACATACACCACATCGCTTACAGCCTTGTACACATGGCGGTGTATACGCTTCATCCACAGAGCGCTTCCATTCCATTTCAAGATATCCATCGTCCATCCCCATGTCGAGGTGACTCCATGGTAAGAATTCATCAAAGCTTCGTTCACGATAGTTCATCTCGTCCATATCTAGGCCTGCTGCCTTCATTTCAGCCTTGAAAGACTTACTGCCACGATCTGCTGCACATGCCGCAAGAACAGCGCCAAGACGGCGATCACCACGAGCTAGTACACCTTGGATATATGCCTCTTTAGGTGATTCAACGAGCACCTCGATACGACGATTCTTTTGCAATGCTTTTTTAATATATTGAAGTTTTTTCTCTACCGTTTTTTGATTATCCATAGCCATCCATTGGAATGGTGTAAAAGGCTTTGGAATAAATGGATTGATACTGAGTGTTAAACGACCTTTACAGCCCACCTCTGCCATATGGGATTGCGTCCGTTCTGCAAGACCTACAATTGCTTCAATATCCTCGTCAGTTTCCGTTGGTAACCCAATCATAATGTAGAGTCGCATATGTTGGATACCAGATTTAGCTGATAAAGTGGCCGCATTTTGTAAATGCTCTTCGCTAATGCCCTTATTGATGACGCGCCGCAATCGTTCACTGCCCGTTTCTGGCGCAATGGTAATCGTCTTTTGCCCACTATCTGCCAAGCCATCTACAACGGCTTGCGTCAAAGAATCTGCACGCAAGGATGCGCAAGAATAACGCATATCTTTAGAACGAATATACGTAACTAACTCATCTACCTCTGGATAATCAGAAATAGCCGCGCCCATAAGACCTATCTTTTTACCTAATTTCTCTGCTCTATCTACGCCTTCTTTTAATATTTCCAAAGGTCGTACGCGAGGTACGCGGAAACAATATCCCGCCATACAGAAACGACAGTGACGACCACATCCACGGGCCACCTCGATGATATACATGGCGCCAAACTCGGTATAATTTGTAGCCACTACGGTTTCACCACCGCTAGTGAGCATTTCAAAGTGACGTTTAATTGTCTTAGGAACACCCTCTGCAATATGGTAGCCTTTAAATTCGCCTTCTTCGCTGTAAATTGGCACGTACAAGGACGGTACATACACGCCAGGCTCATTCGCTAATTGACGCAAAATCGCACAACGATCTAAACCTTCCAGTTTTCCATCGCGAATGATATCGAGCACGCGACTAACTATACCTTCCCCTTCGCCGATAATGAAAGCATCGATAAAATCAGCAAAAGGCTCTGGATTAAAGGTGGCACAAGGACCACCGGCAATAACGATAGGATCGAACTCCGTACGGTCTTTCCCCATAATTGGTACACGACCATGACGCAACATAAGAGGAATGTTGAAATAATCCATTTCAAAGGTCACGTCAAAGGCCACTACATCAAATTGATGCATAGGCCGCTGTATTTCAACACTCATCAATGATGTCTTAGTTTTATCGTACGCTTCTAATTCCTTCTTCTCAGGTAAAAAGATGCGTTCGCATACGCTATCATGACGTAAGTTGATTTCCTCATAAATAATGTGGAGGCCTAGATTACTCATGCCAACGAAATATGTATTAGGATAGACGATGGCAACCTTTTGCTCTGCATGCGGGTTAATAGTTACGCGGCTATCTTCATCTTTATAAAGTTCTTGTAATCGATCAATTAAATCTTTACGGTTCACTAATTTCCTTTCTATATAAGCCCACTACGAATAGTGGGCTTAAAAACATTTTATATATCGTTTGTATGTCTATATTTGTATGTCTATAAGAGTAGTATATAATACTTATCTTAACTATACTATAAGACCAAGAAACATTACAATTTAGATTTCAATTTATCCTTTGTATGAGAGGTCTTATCTTTAAGTGTTTTTACAATTTGAGGGCGATGTTTTTTTTCATAAGGGTAAATAACAACTTCCCCATCTTTGTATTCTGCAATGTATACATCCTTAATTTTATAGCCTTGCTTTTCAACTTCTTCTTCTAGCCAATCCTGGCCTTTTTCAATTATATCTAATGTAAAATGGTTAATTTGACCATCATCAATAAGGTCAAATTTAATATTCTCATCACCAAATTGAACTACGCTGAGCTGACCATTTTGCTCCAATACAGCACGCTTAACATCCGTAACATATTGAACACCTGCTGTACGAAGCTTTAACTTAAGCTCCGCCGCTTGAATGCCATAACGCATACATTCTTCTGTTAAGATATGACCATTTTCAATAACAATTACAGGATGTCCATCCAAAATAGTTTTAAAGAATCGGAAATTTCCTTTTAAGAACTTAAGCGTCATTACAAGTATAGTCCATAAAATGAGGACTAACATAAACTGTAAAATACCGATTTGGTCATTGTAAATAATGGCACCGATAATACCACCAAGTACATAGTTTTGTAATTGGTCCAAAGCAGAGGTTGGCGCTAAGTTGCCCTTCCCCATTAAGTTGATTTGTAAGATAATCGCCAAGAGACCGATGGCGAGTTTGGCAAAGACCATTCCATAGACGGCCATAGCTTCTGTCATTTACGCTCCTCCTTATGGTAATACGTCCGCTTTATCATGAATACGCTCTGTTGGGCTCACCTTATACACACGAGTAATTGTATAGGTTGAAAATTCTGGATTAAACTGAACCTCATAATAATCATCGCTTACCTTTAAAATCATACCATTGCGAATTTTTAAGGAGTTGACTGCTAATTGCTCACTTGGTACAGAACGATCAGCACTAAAAGAATGTAAAAATTGAGCCATACGAGAAGAGTCTTCAGAATATGTTTTCATTCGATTATACTCTTGATACTCAAGGCCTAAGAAAAATACCACTATCAAAGACAAGATGACCATTAGGTCACGATAACGACTGGTAAAGCCATTTCGCAGAACTTGTATGCCCAAAACGAGTAGTGCTAATAAAACAGCAACAAAGATAATAAAGCCCCATGTTTGGCCCCCTACAGCCAAACTTTCAACATAGGATAATGTGTAGAAATCCATATCGTTCTCCTTTCATAGATTACTTTTTATTATACCATACCTTATGCCAATATTTTCGATATAACAATGTATAGTACCAAGAAATATATTATAAAACGATAAAAAAGCGACCCCCTTAGGAGTCGCTTTGGTATGCTTTATCTTACAAGAGATTACTATATAATACTCTTATTTTAACCAGCTCATCAAGTTGCGAAGTTCTGCACCAACTGGTTCGATTGGATGGTTAGCAGCTGCTTCACGGTGTTCTTTAAGGAATTTTTGACCATTTTTGGAATCAGCCAAGAATTCATCAGCGAATTTACCGGATTGGATATCAGCCAAGATTTGTTCCATCGCTTTTTTAGTATCTGCAGTGATTACGCGAGGACCTGCATGGTAGTCACCGTATTCAGCAGTGTTGGAGATGGAGTGGCGCATTTTTTGGAAGCCACCTTCGTAGATAAGGTCTACGATCAATTTCATTTCATGTAAGCACTCGAAGTAAGCGTTTACAGGTTCATAACCAGCTTCAGTTAATACTTCGAAACCAGTTTTGATCAATTCAGTAACACCGCCACACAATACAGCTTGTTCACCGAAGAGGTCTGTTTCAGTTTCAGATTTGAAGTTAGTTTCCAAGATACCAGAACGGCCACCGCCGATACCAGATGCCCATGCCAATGCAACTTCTTCAGTGTCGCCAGATGGGTCTTTTTCTACAGCGTACAAGCAAGGAACACCGGAGCCTTCTTGGTATGTACGACGAACTAAATGACCAGGGCCTTTAGGAGCTACCATGAATACGTTTACGTCTTCACGAGGAACGATTTTGCCAAAGTGAATGTTGAAACCGTGAGCAAATGCTAAGTATGCGCCTTCTTTTAAGTTAGGAGCAATATCATTTGTATAAACGTCAGCTTGTAATTCGTCTGGAATCAATACCATAACGATGTCAGCGCCTTTAACTGCTTCAGCAGTTTCTTTTACAGTAAGACCAGCTTCTTCAGCAGCTTTCCAGCTAGAAGAACCACCGCGAAGACCGATTGTTACGTCCATACCATTTTCTTTCAAGTTCAATGCATGAGCATGACCTTGGGAACCGTAACCTAAAACTGTAATTTTTTTGCCTTCCAATTTGCTCAAATTACAATCTGCATCATAATAAACTGTAGTACCTAAAATTTTACCTGCCATACTAGACAACCTCCAAAATATATTCAATAGAATATTTAATATATATACTGTACACAATCTCACAAATAAATGCAAGATTTGTAGTGTATATCGTAATTTATCGAATAGTCAAATAGACTAATCTACAACTTAAATTTGTACCCTTTTTGTATTAAGAAAAAATGAATTACCCTAATTTTAGCTCTTATTTAACTATAATCCATGGGCGATTTTTCTCCCATACAACAGATACATCAATACCAAATACGTCGCTGAGAATTTCATCTGTTAAGATGTCCCGCTTCTTGCCTTTATACACAATGAGGCCATCTTTAATAATAGCTACATGTGTAATACTGGGCATAATCTCTTCAATTTGATGAGATACATAAACAAAAGGCTTATGTTCCTCTCGTGCCATATTCTCAACAGTTGCTAAGAATTGCTCGCGAGCAGGCAAATCAAGACCAGAGCAAGGCTCATCTAAAATGAGCAAATCTGGATTAGCCATAATAGCACGTGCTAATAATACGCGGCGCTGTTCACCAGCGGACAATGTATGAAATCTATGGCCTTCTAAATAGGATAAACCAAACTCGGATAATAGTTGCATTCCTCGTTCGCGCACCTCAGGATCTACCTTCTGATAGATACCGATACTATTAAAGGCACCAGAAATAACAACATCTTCTACGACTTGTTTATCCAAGGTAGACTGAAATTGTCCAAGCGCAGAACTAACAAAACCTAATCGCGCCTTGATCTTAGGCCATGCATATTTGCCAAATTCATGACCAAATACGCGTAATAGTCCTGTTGTAGGAATTTGGTAAGCTGGAATCATGCTGAGCATCGTCGATTTACCAGCCCCATTGAGACCTAATAAAGCCCAATTCTCCCCTTCTTCAACATGCCAATTAATGCCTTTTAAAATTTCGCGGCCGTCGCGACGAAACTTGACGTCTTCATAATGGAGTAATTCACTACTCACACAATCATCTCCTAAATCTTTTCTCCACGGCTCATTGCGGTAATGCCAGTTTTGGCAATTTCAAGGACACCATAGGTTTCCATAATTTGAATGAAGCCGCGTAATTTTTCTACGCTACCAATTACTTCGATAATCATAGAAGTAGGAGAAATATCTAGTACATTGCCACGATATACATCGGCAATTTGTACAATTTGAGAGCGTGTTGCAGCAGTTGCTTTTACCTTGATAAGCATTAACTCACGGCACACCACATCATGATCTTCAAAAACTTTAACTTTTACAACATCAATGAGCTTGTAAATTTGTTTTTGAATTTGGTCTAAGATGCGATCATCTGCCTCAACGGTGAGGGTAATACGAGCGTAGCCTGGTGTATTTGTAATACCAGATGTCATCTTTGTAACATTAAAACCACGACGGTTAAAGAGTGCCAATATACGTGCACCAATGCCTGCTGTATTTTTTGCAATTACTAAGACTTGATGTTCTCTCGCCATTATAGCACCCCTTTCTTGCCCATCATACCACTTACGGTACCGCCAGCTGGAATCATCGGCAATACATTATCTTCTCTTGCTACACGGCAATCCAAGATGATACTTTCATCAGATGTAATGAAAGATTTAAATTCTTTATTGAAATCCTCTACATTATCGATACGAGCAGCTTTCAAATCAAAGGCATCTGCCAATTTCAAGAAGTCTGGACTCACTTCCAAATCTACATAGGAGTAGCGGCGATTATTAAAGATTTGTTGCCATTGACGAACCATGCCAAGGTAACCATTGTTGATGATTAGAATTTTAATTGGCAAATTATATTGACGAACCATCATGAGTTCTTCAAAGGTCATTTGGAATCCACCATCACCAACAACAAGGATAACTTGTTTATGAGGTGCCCCCACTTGAGCCCCAATTGCAGCTGGTAAACCATAGCCCATAGTACCTGCACCACCAGATGTAACAATGGTATGAGGTTTTTTATGAGTTAAGAATTGAGCTGCCCACATTTGATGTTGGCCTACGTCAGTTACAATAACTGCATCCTCTTTGGCAATCTTGTTAAGTTCAGATAATACGTATTGTGGATGTAATACACCATCTTTAGATTCAGGAATTACCATAGGATATTCCGCTTGCCATTCACGAATTTGTCCGATCCACGCTTCATGAGTTGTAGGTTCTACAAGCGTATTAAGTTCCGTTAAAACTCTCTTTAAATCACCTACGATTGGTACGTTAATAGTAACGTTTTTATCAATTTCTGCTGGGTCGATATCAATATGAATGATTTTAGCTTTTTTACAGAAGAAATCTGGATGGCCTGTAATGCGGTCGTGGAAACGAATACCTGCAGCAATAACTAAATCTGCTTCTTCTGTGCAGTTGTTAGCCGCTACAGATCCATGCATACCCACCATACCAAGAGCAAGCTCATGGTTACCTGGGAACCCACCAAGGCCAACTAATGTATTTGTTACAGGAATTTGAGCCTTTTCTGCCAATTCCTTTAACTCATCCATAGCGCCAGATTTCAATACACCGGCACCGGCAATGATGAGCGGACGTTTCGCATTTTTAATAAGCGTAGCCGCTTTCTTAATTTGCCCTTGATGACCTTTATATGTAGGATCATAACCTTCAAGATGGATAGGTACTTCATATAATTTATTGTATTCTGTCATGGATATTTTTTCTGTTTGAATATCCTTAGGAATATCAATAAGAACAGGACCTGGACGACCTGTACTAGCAATAAAATACGCTTCTTTAATGATGCGAGGTAAATCGCGAATATCTTGAACAAGGTAGTTATGTTTTGTAATCGGCATGGTAATACCTTGGATATCTGCTTCTTGGAAAGAATCCTTACCAATAAACGGACGACCAACCTGACCAGTAATGGCCACCATAGGTACAGAATCCATGTAAGCAGTCATAATACCGGTAACAAGATTAGTTGCACCAGGACCGGACGTAGCAAGGCATACGCCTACTTTTCCAGATACGCGTGCATAACCATCTGCTGCATGGGCAGCACCTTGTTCATGACGAACAAAATAATGTTTAATTTCAGGGAAGCTATAAATTTCATCATAAATTGGAATTACTGCGCCACCTGGATAACCGAACATGTCGGTTACACCAAGGCGATGCAATGTTTCAAGGACAATGCGTGCCCCATTGATTGTTTCTGCGCTCATAGGAACCCTTTCGACCAGCTATTCAGATAAAATCTCACTGGAATTTAATCGTTTAATAATGTAACCATTATTTTTGAAAGTATCAATAATGTGTTTGATGTGTTCTTCACCATTTGTTTCTACAGTCACTTGCAATTCCACTTCATGGAAGCGGTCAAGGTTTTTAAACTGATTATGATCGAGTTTAATAACGTTTGCATCCGCATCTGCAAGCATTTGAGATACAGCAACCAATTGACCTGGTTTATCAGGAAGATTGACAGAGAAAGTGAAGATACGACCACGTAATACGAGACCTTTATTGATCATAGAGGAAATGGTAAGTACGTCGATATTCCCGCCACTGACAATGGCTACTGCCTTTTTACCTTTGCAGTCTAATTTTTTTAGACCCGCTAATGGTAAAATACCGGAGTTTTCTGCTACTAACTTATGTTTTTCTACAAGCAACAAAAATGCTTCCATCAATTCATAGTCAGAGACAGTAACAATTTCATCTACATATTTCTTAATATATTTTAATGTAGTTTCGCCGATTTGACGTACAGCTGTACCATCTGCGATAGTTGCCACCTCACTGAGCGGTACAGGATGATCTTCTTTTAGCGCAGCTATTGCACTAGCCGCGCCTTCTGGTTCTACACCAATAATTTTAATGCTAGGATTTTTTAATTTTGCCGCAGCTGCGATACCAGAAACAATACCGCCACCACCAACAGGAACTAGCAATACATCCGCATCAGGCAATTCCTCAAGAACTTCTAATGCAATTGTACCTTGCCCTTCGATAACATCTTCGTCATCAAAAGGATGGACGAACACATAGCCGTGTTCTTGTTGTAATTCCATCGCTTTTTGGTAAGCTTCATCATAAATCTCACCATGTAGAACGACTTCGGCACCATATTGTTTTGTAGCATTAACCTTGATGAGAGGTGTATGTTTTGGCATAACGATTGTCGCTTTAATGCCTAAACGTTTTGCAGCAAGCGCTACACCTTGCGCATGGTTACCGGCAGACGCGGCAATAACGCCGCGCGCCTTTTCTTCTTCTGTTAATTTTGCAATTTTATTATAGGCACCACGAACCTTAAAGGAACCTGTTATTTGCAAGTTTTCTGGCTTGATATATACATCATTGCCACTTTCATCGGAGAACACATCACTGTGAAGCAATTTTGTTTTCACCGTGATTGTGCTTAATCGCTCACGAGCCTCCATAAAATCATACAACTTATGCATGTACTCTATCTCCTCTAGTTAGTATTAATGAAAATCTACTATTAGTCTTCAAATACTTCGATAGCACCTTGTGCTGCAGAGGATACATGAAGAGCGTATTTTTTAAGGTATCCAGTTACATTGGATTTGAATGGTTTCAATGCGGCTTTACGACGAGCGATTTCTTCATCAGATACAGCCAATTCCAATTTACCGTTTGGAATATCGATATTGATAATGTCACCATCTTCAACAACGGCGATTGTGCCACCAGCCGCAGCTTCTGGAGATACGTGACCAATGGATGCACCACGTGTAGCACCAGAGAAACGACCATCAGTCAACAAGGCTACGTCTTTATCAAGACCCATACCTGCGATCATGGATGTTGGTGTTAACATTTCGCGCATGCCAGGGCCGCCTTTAGGACCTTCGTAACGGATAACTACCACATCACCTTTTACGATTTTACCGCCTGTAATAGCTTCAACAGCTTCTTCTTCGCTGTTGAATACCTTTGCTGGACCAGAGTGAACAAGCATATCTTCATCTACGGCACCTGCTTTTACAACGGAACCGTCTACAGCAAGGTTACCTTTAAGAACGGCAATACCACCTGTTTCATGAACAGGATTATTCCAAGGATGAATAACGTCTTCATCAGTTACATGAGCTACCGCTGCAATTTCACCTTGTGTTTTAAGAGCTACAGTTTTGCAATCTGTATGCAAACGACCATTTTCAGCTAAACGTTTCAACACAGCAGATACGCCGCCTGCAGCATACAAGTCTTCGATGAAGTATTTACCAGATGGAGAAAGTTTGGACAATTGAGGTGTGTTTTGTGCAATGCGATCGAAGTCGTCCAAGGACAATGGTACACCTGCTTCGTGAGCGATAGCTGGTAAATGAAGTGCTGTATTAGAGGAACCACCCAAAGCCATATCTAGAGCTACTGCATTTTCAAAGGCTTCGCGTGTCATAATGTCTTTAGGACGAAGATTTGCTTTCAATACCTCTACTGCTTGCATACCTGCTAATTTAGCAAGACGTAAACGTTCAGAGTATACTGCTGGAATTGTACCATTACCAGGAAGCCCCATACCAAGAGCTTCTGTTAAGCAGTTCATTGTATTAGCTGTGTACATACCAGAGCAAGAACCACATGTAGGACATGCTGTATTTTCGATTTCAGATAACTCAGCATCACCCATTTCACCAGTTTGATGTTTACCTACTGCTTCGAATACATCAGACAAACCGATTTTTTTACCATTATGTACGCCTGCAAGCATAGCACCACCAGACACGAATACGGATGGAATGTTTAGACGAGCTGCAGCTATCAACATACCAGGTACTACTTTATCGCAGTTTGGAATGAATACCATAGCATCAAATGGTGTTGCCATAGCTGTTGCTTCGATGGAGTCAGCAATGATATTACGAGTTACCAAGGAGTATTTCATACCGATGTGGTTCATCGCCAAACCGTCACAAATACCAATTGTATTGAACTCGATTGGCACACCACCTGCGTTGCGAATGCCGTCTTTTACGGCTTGTACAATATTTTTCAAGCCCACGTGACCAGGGATAATTTCGTTGAAAGAGTTCGCAATACCAATGACTGGTCTGCCCATTTCTTCATCAACAAAACCAAGAGCTTTTAGCAAAGATCTGTGTGGTGCACGTGCTACGCCTGTTTTTAAATTGTCACTTCTACAACTCATGTTAATCTCCTCACTTTTCTTGAAAGCATCCACTTGGACACTTTTCAACTTAATAAAAAAAGACGATTCTTATGAATCGTCTTAAAAGTTTACAAATGATATTCCTTTTGTTTACAGAATTCCTATGTACATAAACGACCTATGTATCCCTTGGAATAAATACACATAAGAAACAAACCGTATAGTCAAATCTTATTGATTGTATATTAAACCATTCGTGGAACCTTTAAGACAAAAACGTGTTAAGTTGTTGTTCATAATTCGAATGTCTTTAATAATCACGACGAGCGCGATAATCAACAAGCTAATGACTAAACCCAACATGTTTCCTCCTAAAGTAATCTGTAATCATAAAATAATAATAACACTTTATATAATGTCGTGCAATAAATATTCTATAGATTTATCATATAAATTTTTAAAGTTTACCATATATAAAAACTATAGCAATAACAATAATACACTACCTATCTAATACACATAGAAAATAAAACGATAACAAACTGCTTAATAGGTAGCGCAAATCAAAAATCCCCCACTACTGTGAGGGATTTTTGAATATTATAGAATACCGAATAGCCACATGCCAAGGGTACCGCCCCAGAAGTGAATTAAAAAGCTAACCACAGAAATAGCAAGGCCTACACGCCACCATGTTCCTTGTGGTACATAACCAGCACCGAAGAAGATTGGTGTTACACCAGAACTATAATGTGTTAATGTACAGCCAGGGCTGTTCATCAAACCAAAGAGCAAGATGGTAAATGGAATTGGTGCGCCCATTGCTACCAAGATAGCTGCAAAGGCGGAGAATAATGCTGTAATACGAGCTGTACCACTGGCAAAAAAATATTGAGAGTATACAAAGGTTGCGGAGATAATGAAAGATGCCCAGAACCAATCAATACCTACAAGATGTTGACTTACAAAATCAGCAAATACTGCAACAACACCGAGCTTGCCAAGTAAACCAGCCATACCAACGAGGGTACCCATCCAGATTAGAATATCCCAACCGGTGCGTTCACCTAGAATATCTTCCCATGTAAGGGATCCTGTAACTACACACGCAAGTACACCCATCATAGCAACTACAGTAGGATGTAACTTCGTCCAAATCGCTGTGGACCACAACAAAATACAAAGTACAAAAATAATAGCCACTGAAATTTCAGCCTTTGTAATAGGACCTAGTATATCTAGCTCTTTTTGGGCCATTACCGCTGCTTGAGGTGTCTCCTTAATTTCAGGCGGATAGATTTTATAAATAAACCAAGGCATCAAAATCATGCAAATTACACCAGGGATTACACCTGCTTGGAACCATTCCCACCATGAAATATCATAGCCAAATAATTTTGCACCTAAGGATGTAATCAATAAGTTACCACTACAAGCAGTTAAGAAGATTGTTACAGTAATGGTGTTTATCGTATGAGCCGTGGTCATCAAGTACGCCCCAATACGACGTGCCGTACTACCATTTGGCTCAGAATCAAAGGCTAACGAAATGTTTTGTACAATTGGGAAAATAATACCGCCCCCACGAGCCGTATTAGATGGCGTGGCAGGAGAAATAATAAGATCCGTACAAGCCAATGCATAAGCTAACTTTAAGGAACTAGTACCAAAGGAGCGAATCAAAGTATACGCGATACGCTTACCAAGGCCAGAATTAATAATGCCTCTAGAAAAGAATACAGCTGCTACGATAAGCCATACATTGGCTTCAGCGTAACCACCTAATGCTTGCACCATGGTAATAGAATTTGTTGCTACTGCCGCAACAATACCAAAGAGTGCCATAATACCTGTTGGCCAAGGTCGTAAAATAAAACCTACAATTGTAGCCGTGAAGATAGCTAATAAATGCCATCCTTCAGGCTTAATCGCCTCTGTATGAGGCAAGAACCAAATCACAAGTCCTACCAGTACCGTCAGTGCGGCGCGTGTAAAGGTATTCATAGAACCTCCCTATCAAACTACACATATCAACAGTTACTGTTGATTATAAAAAACTATATGGCGGTCATTACACATAACCGCCATATAAATTAGCAACTTTCCAAAAATTCTTTAATCTTTGGATTAGAGCGCAATGTATCCATCTCTTCAGGGGTTAATAATTTTACCTTGTCCCGATCTTGGTTAACCAAGCAAAGGAATCCGATATAATCTCCTTTATTAGCCCGGAATTGATGTATCGTTTTGCCTGGAATTTCAATAAAATCACCAGCTTCTACATCATGGATCTCATCGCCTAATAAGACTTGACCCTTCCCGCGGAATATCATAACCATATGTGTATGTTCATGATATTCAAGCGTAGAATACCCACCTGGCAAGCATTCAAAATAGCGGAATTGGCATGGAATATCAAAGGCCCCCTCGTATAAAACTTGACGTGTTACATCTTTAAAAGGGCTACCATCTTGTTTATATACCAAGGTATCGACGCCATCCCACTTGAAATTTTCAGCATCAAACTTGCGTATCATTTTATTACCTCTTTATGAAAAAAGGCTGCATCGAAACAGTGTTTCAATACAGCCCAATGGGTTCGATTATTTGAAGAAACGTTTCAATGTTCCTAGTAAACCATGACTATGTTCTTGTACACCATCTGCAACGCTTTCTACTTCAAAGCCTGTACGTTCAATAGCTTTTGTAATAACTTCAACAGATGCTTTTGCTGGATCAAAAGAAACAGTCGCTGTTTTCTCTGGCAAATTTACCTCTGCGCTCAAAACACCAGGTAAACCAAGGGATGCACCTTCAACAGTTTCTTTACAGTTATTGCACATCATACCAGGCACAGTAAATACCTTTGTTACAACGCCATTATCTTCACCACAACCACAATCTTTACACATAGTGATACCTCCTATTAATCATTAGCTTCTTTATGTTTATCGTCGTTTTTAGCCCCTGCTGTTACGTCGATAGTAGTCGCCTTTTTAACGGCTTCTTTCGTTTCATCAACAGCTTTTTTAGGGCCGGAAATAGCATCTTTAAATTCATTGATGCCCTTACCAATAGCTTTACCTACTTCAGGTAATTTACCAGGTCCGAAGATAACTAAAGCGATCACTAATATAACTATTAATTCAGGTGTTCCTATAGATCCCATATGTATCTCCTTTATATTTACTAAAACTTACATCTTTTAGTGTACATCATTATAGGCTGCCTTGTCCACATACCAGGTCACAGCTTCTTGTGAAAGTACAGCACCAGGCAAGGTACGGCCAATGCGTTTTTCCCACGTTAAATCCTCGTAATCTTCACGTTGGTATAATACCTTTGTCAATGCAGTTCGCTTGCTTTCACCAGTCACAGTAAACCAGACAGCATCAGATTTTGCTAGGAAAGAAAATGTCATAGAAATGCGTTCCCATACCTTGCCATCTTCAACGGCCACTACATCTTGATCAGCTACACGCAGTGCGTGAGAGCCTGCAAATAATCCTGCCGTATGACCATCCTCGCCTAGATCAAGCAACACTAAATCAAGACCAGATTTCTTACACGCCTTGAGGACATTGCGAACCTCTTTTTCATATTCTTCAGCCGCTTCATGTACGGTTTTAGAATCCGTATTAATTGGCAAGAAATGAGCAGCCCCCTTTGCCTTGCATAGCAAATGAGGTTTTACGCGATTGAAGTAATTATCCTCATGCGCTTGCGGCAAGAAACGCTCATCAGTCCACAAGAAGAATATACGTTCCCAATTAAGGCGCTCAATATATTCAGGAGAGTTAAGTAATTCTAACAAACCATTTACAACAGAACCCCCAGTAATACCAACGATGCACGTTTCAGTACGGCTAATTTCATCATTGGTAAAATCAATAAAATCCTCCGCCAATGCTTGGACTACATCACTAGGACCGTCATAACATTTAATTGTATCTTGAGCCATGTAATAATGACCTCCTAAAACTATTATAATAGTACTATTATATACACTTTTGCTTTTTTATGAAAGCAAAACCGATGTAACTCAATATATAGAGCCACATCGGTTCGAATTATATTAGTAACTGCTTATAAAATACATGATATTTCATAGAATTACAAGAGAATAGTTATTATTTTTGACCAAATTTAGGGCGACGACGTTCTGTGAAAGCTCGTACACCTTCCTTAAAGTCTTCAGAAAGACCTAAGGAGCATTGATTTTCTACTTCAAACTTCTTGTACTCTTCCCAGCCAGCTAAGAAACTATTCCACATCATTTCCTTCATAACGCGGTAAGATTGTGCAGGACCTTTAGCTAATTTCTCAACAAGACGTCTTGTAGCCGTTTCTAGATCCTCCGGTTCGCACACCTTATACACGAAGCCCCATTCTTTACCTTTTTCAGCAGAAACAGCTTCGCCGGTCATAACGATATGCATAGCACGGTTCATGCCAATGGATCGAGTCAACAAGAACAAACCACCTGCATCCGGAGCAAGACCTACGTTCACGAAAGCTTGAATGAAGCGTACGTTATTAGCAGCTACAACAAAATCGGCAGCCAATGCCATATTAAATGCTGCACCTGCTGCAGCGCCTTGAAGGCTCATGATAACAGGTTTAGGTAAGCGTTTCATAGCCATAGAAATTTGAGCCACGAGCTCAACAATTTCAAATAAGGACTCTGTATCACCATCATTTACAGCCCGTTCCATTTCTGTTAAATCGCCACCAGCAGAGAATACCTTGCCTTCAGCATTGATAAGCAATGCACGAACACTTTCATCATTATGTGCTTTATCTAAAACCTCAAGGATCTCCTTACACATTTCGATGTTAAAACCGTTTGCCACTGCAGGACGATTAAATGTCAACGTACCAATGCCGTTGTCCACTACGTATTGAATTGTATTATAAATCATATGATTTCTCCTATATGAAAATCTATTTTCGAAAAAATTCGATTATTATATATCTATTATAGGAGAATTAAATGTCCCTGTAAATGATAGAATTATATAACCCAATAAATTCAAAACAATACGGTAATCGTATACGCCATAAACTAAAAAAAGACCAAAGCTATAAACAGTCTATAATGCAAAAACACCTGCAGACATTGTCTGCAGGTGTAATAACCTGTTGTCCAAATATTAACGTTTGGAGAATTGGCTTGCTTTACGAGCTTTTTTAAGACCGTATTTTTTACGTTCTTTCATACGTGGGTCACGAGTCAAGAAGCCAGCTTTTTTCAAAGATTGACGAAGTTCGCCATCTACGTCCAATAACGCACGGGAGATACCGTGACGAATTGCACCAGCTTGACCGGAAGGACCGCCACCAGCTACAGTTGCGATTACATCGTATTGTTCAACTGTGTTAGTCAAGTTCAAAGGTTGTTTTACGATCAATTCCAAAGTTTGGCGACCGAAATATTCATTAAGTTCACGTTTGTTAACAGTGATTTTACCTGTGCCCGGTACCAGACGAACTCTAGCAACGGAAGATTTTCTACGACCAGTGCCGTAATATTGTGCTACTGCCATTATATGTTCCTCCCTCTAGATTATCGTACGGAAATTTCTAATACTTCTGGTTTTTGAGCTGCATGTGGATGCTCAGGACCAGCGTATACGTTTAATTTACGGTATTGTTGTGCACCCAATTTATTTTTTGGAAGCATACCACGAACTGCCATTTCAACAACACGTTCAGGTTGTTTTTCAAGCATCATGGACAATTTAGTGAATCGGGAACCACCTGGGTAACCAGAGTGACGGAAGTATTCCTTTTGTTCCAATTTTTTACCAGTTACGCGAATTTTTTCTGCGTTTACAACGATCACATGGTCACCAGTGTCTACGTGTGGTGTGAAAGTTGGTTTATTTTTGCCCCGAAGAACTTTTGCAACTTCGGCAGCAAGGCGTCCTAAAGTTTTACCTTCAGCGTCAACAACATACCATTTCCGTTCGATTGTGTTCGGATTGGCCATAAATGTAGTTTTCATGCTGCATATCCTCCTAATAACGTCATAATTCTACCAAAATCAGCTTGTCCTTTGCTTCCGGGGCTAATGGAAACACGACTAAAGCTTACTCAAAATAGTATACAGATTTTGGTGTTCTATGTCAATTGTTTTTTACACTGTTATATCCCTTTAACAGTGACATGTCATAAAGAAAAAACCACCCAATTCTGAGTGGTTTTCCCATAAGCGCCAAATTATTTGGAGTACAATTCGACGATAAGTGTTTCGTTAACTTCGATAGGAAGTTCTTCACGTTGAGGAAGACGAGTGAATGTAGCTTTGAAGCCTTCTAAGTCTTTTTCAATGTAAGGAAGTTCGAAAGAACGAAGTTCTTGGAAATTAGTTTTGAACATTTCGTTGTCACGAGATGCTTCGCGCAATTCGATTACATCGCCTGGTTTGCAGGAGAAGGAAGGAATGTCTACGCGACGACCGTTTACCAAGATGTGGCCATGGTTTACCATTTGACGAGCTTGACGAATGGAGTTACCGAAGCCGATGCGATATACAAGGTTATCAAGACGTTGTTCCAAAAGGATCAACATGTTTTGACCTGTAACACCTTGCATTTTTTTCGCTTTATCATAATAGCGTACGAACTGGCGTTCTAGCAAGTTGTAGTAAGCTTTAACTTTTTGTTTTTCTAATAATTGTGTGCCATACTCAGACATTTTTTTCTGACGTTGGTCTTTTTTGACGCGATTCAAGGCTTTTGCGTGACCGAATACGTTCACACCAAAGCGACGACAAAGTTTGAATCGAGCCTCTCTTCTCGTTGCCATGTGATTATCACCTCATAAGATTAATATAAACTTGTACCTACACATAATGGTACTCATGTATAATATCATTTTCATTTACTTATGTCAATTATTGATAATGGTGAAAGTCATTGAAATAAGTGCATAATAGCGAACTGATTTTACACTTTTTTGCGATAATATTGCTCGCTATATCGATTGTGCATGCTTCATCATATTTTATAGATTTAGATGAAAAAACAATTATAGTATGCTACAATATTAGTAAGAAAGGTAATAGGTATCATTGGAGTTTTATGTCAATATTGGGGGAATACTATGAAAGAGTTACCTACAATGCAAGAGCTACAAAGTTTTATTACCTATAATAAAACAGGAAGCTTTACATTAGCTGCACAATCTATGAACATCACACAATCAGCTTTCAGCGCTCAAATGAAAAAATTAGAGCGTCTAGTTGGTGTGAAATTAATATCCCGCTCTACAAGAGGTAGCCGTTTGACACCAGAAGGTGAATTATTCCTACCAGAAGCAGAACAAGTTCTCGACACATTGGAACGTGCTATTCAATCGATCCGTTTAGCTAGCAAGGTAGAACGTCCAATCTTAAATATTGGTGTATTGCGTAGTTTAGGGGACATCCGCCTTAACGGATATGTATCCCACTTCTTCCAAAACCACCCTGAGTTCTCTGTCAGCATTTATGACATGGAAGAAGAAGAGTTGATGCTCGACTTACGAGAAAATCGTATCGACATTGCTCTCCTCTACTTACCAAATAACAAGGATATGTCAGCATATGAATCTACCGCCCTTCGCGAGGACGAATTCGTATACTATGCACCAAACATCATCGATAATATGGAAGTTGCTAGCTTGAAAGCAATTCAACAACAACCATTACTTATGTATCCGCCTAAGTACTTTATGTATCGTACATTGAAAAATTATGTTGGTAACGGTCAACAAAATCTACACATTAGAGGTAGCCGCTTATCTAACCCATATACAATGATCGACTACTGTCAAAAAAATAAATCAGGCTGTATCGTAGCACGCCAAATTCTAAATTCTTTAAATATCAATGATGGCTACATACCTTTAGAAAAACCATTTAAACTACAAGTGTGCTTCGCTTTTAAGAAAAACAATTCTAAATCGGAAACAATGCATACCTTCATGGATTATGTACACAGCGAATCACCAGCACGCTTATAAGAACAAACCAAAGCCCGTACACATATATGTGTACGGGTTTTTAATTTTATTATATCCTCTATTAAAGTCTCTATTTAACATTTTACCTTTTAATATCTTTGTCTTTTAACATTCTTTTCTTTACCACTAGTAACGATTCACCTTGGTCATTAAATAATTGCTCTCTACGCTAACAAGTTGTACAATAGAGAATAGATTTCAATTAATACTGTGAGGTTATTATGCTCTTATCTATTTTCTTCTTTATATTAGCCGGTTTAGCCGAAATCGGTGGCGGCTATTTAGTATGGCTCTATATGCGCGACGATAAAGGCCCTGTATATTTACTGGCTGGTGCCATCATCTTATTTTTATATGGCCTTATCCCTACCTTCCAACCAGAAGCAAGCTTCGGTAAGGTTTATGCAGCCTACGGTGGCGTATTTATTGCCCTTTCCATCCTATGGGGTTGGCTCGTCGATGGTTTGCGACCAGACACATATGATATCATCGGCGGTCTCGTCTGCCTTGTGGGCGTTTATATCATCATGTACGCGCCGCGTTAAATACAAAGAGTACAACTGCTACAGTTGTACTCTTTTTTCTATGTCTATTTCTATGCCTATTTTTATGTCTATAACTAATATTTTCTAAATAAATAACTATTTTTATACAAATAGAAATAACTATTGATATATATGAATAGCTATTGTGTTATATAACAAAAAGCTGTGTTATATAACAAAAAGCGGCCATCCGAAGATAACCGCTTACGTTGGTGGACGATGACAGGATCGAACTGCCGACATCCTGCTTGTAAGGCAGGCGCTCTCCCAGCTGAGCTAATCGTCCATGTGGTGACCCGTCCGGGAATCGAACCCGGGATACCGCCGTGAAAGGGCGGTGTCTTAACCGCTTGACCAACGGGCCATATGAAATTGGCTCCTCGAGTAGGACTCGAACCTACGACCGATCGGTTAACAGCCGATTGCTCTACCAACTGAGCTATCGAGGAATATTAATGGAGCGGGAAACGAGATTCGAACTCGCGACCCCCGCCTTGGCAAGGCGGTGCTCTACCGCTGAGCTATTCCCGCATGTGGTGGACGATGACAGGATCGAACTGCCGACATCCTGCTTGTAAGGCAGGCGCTCTCCCAGCTGAGCTAATCGTCCATATGTGGTGACCCGTCCGGGAATCGAACCCGGGATACCGCCGTGAAAGGGCGGTGTCTTAACCGCTTGACCAACGGGCCAGAATGGTGACTCACCCGCGACTCGAACGCGGGACACCCTGATTAAAAGTCAGGTGCTCTGCCAACTGAGCTAGTGAGTCATAAATGGCTCCTCGAGTAGGACTCGAACCTACGACCGATCGGTTAACAGCCGATTGCTCTACCAACTGAGCTATCGAGGAATGTATGGAGCGGGAAACGAGATTCGAACTCGCGACCCCCGCCTTGGCAAGGCGGTGCTCTACCGCTGAGCTATTCCCGCATACAGAACCGATAATTAATATAACATAATCATCAATCTGTCGTCAAGAAGAATTTAAGTCTGTCCTGACTGCCCTATAATAATATCAATTTACACATATAGTGTCAATGGTTTTTCCATGAAATTCTCAGTTAATTTTGGATAATTGAGCATAAAACATACAAAAAGAGGGATTTAATACTCCCTCTTTTATATAGATTACTCTTTATTCTTTTGTCTACCTTTACCGGCACCATCTTCAGCCGCTTTAACCTCAGCTTCAACGAAGGTTTTCATATCATTTAACATATGCATAGATGCATCGATAATAGATAGACCCATTGTGGAACCCAATGCTTCATCAATTTGTAAATTGTAGTGTAAACATGGTTTTATTCCAAGGAATCGACATTGTTCCTTGTGAATTGGTTCCTCATAGGCAGCTGATGGGAATACATAGTCCTTAACTAATGGCTCAATAGTAACTGCTGCCAACACAGCTGCGCCTGTTACGGCATTATCAAATACTACTGCCATACGGTGACTTGCGGCACCTAAGATAAAACCTGTTAAGAATGCAATATCTAGTCCCCCTGCTACCTGAAGTAAGTGTAATACCGCATCACGGCGCTCACTTTCACTCAAAGCAGACCAATCATCAACAGCGATATTAAAACGATCGACAAAGGAATGAATATGAGCAGCCCGTTGTTCTACCGTAGGTCCACATTCGGTATGAACGAGAATATCGTCATAGGCACAGCCCGTAATTGTAGCCGTCGTTACGAGGGAGTCAAGGAATGCCCTTTCCTCTACGTTACCAATCGCCACCACTTGTAATCCATCAGCATGTAATTTATCAGCATAGGTAAAGCCAAGCTCTAGAGCTCGCTCAAGTTCATCTCGAGAAATAACAGGTTCTACACCAAAGAAATGGGAACCCTTACGGATAACTTGTTGATCAATATTTGTCAAATCTGTTGTATCTTGTTCAAGACCTATATTTACAACGTGCACAGCTGCATTCAACTTAGATGCGGCCCCTTGTGTAGCTGTTCTACCTTCATTGAAACGTTTGATAGCCTCATAACTTTCACTACCATGCTGACTATTTTGGGGACCATCTACCAAGTGGTCCGACGCCACCACAAGTACGCCATATCGCAAATGATTTGGTTGAGGATCTGCCAGAATGCCTGCAAAACGCTCAGCTATTAACTCTAATGTTGCAAGGCTATAAATAGGTTTTGTTAAATTATCGATACGTAATCGGCATGCTTCCATGGATGGTGCATGTAATGGTTCAATTGTAAAAGTTCTCATGCCTTACCTCCTGTAACAGCCAAATACATATGAACGGCAAGATCTAGCATTCCCATTTGAATGGAACCACCAGAGGCCTCACCGAGACATAGCCCTAAATCAACATAGGCTTCAAGGCCTAAATTTTCTAAAGAAGATTTAGCCGCTTTTTCAGCAGATAAATGAGATGCCATTACATAATCCATCGCCTGTGGAACTAATGTTTTAGCAACCAATGCACAAGCGGATGTATTAAAACCATCAATAATAACAAGTGCATTATTCGCTGCAGCACCTAGAATAACACCTACGATACAGGTAAATTCAAAGCCGCCCACAGAGGATAAAATTCCGATTGCATCATCTTTCGGAATATTTTTATATTTTTCTAATACATCATGCACAATGCGTTGCTTTAATTTTAGACGCTCATCAGAAATATTAGTTCCTCGCCCTGTAGCTTCCTCTGCAGTGAGTCCTGCAAATTTAGCAGTCATAAGAGCACTAGCAGTAGTATTAGAAATGCCCATTTCCCCTACTAAGAAAACATTAAAGCCTTCGTCGATTTTCTCTTTTACAAGGCGGATACCTGTTTCAATGCCTTCAATGGCTTGTTCACGCGTCATGGCCGGTTCTTCTACAAAGTTTTTTGTACCCATACCAAGTTTATGACTACGGAGTCCTGGTACCCAACTCATATCTGCATCAATGCCCATATCGATGACTTCCATTTGAGCACCACAGTAATTAGCTAAGGAATTGGCGCCCGCCCCCTTAGGAATTAGATAGTTTTGTGTCATCCCTACAGTTGTTTCCTTTGGGTACGCACTTACACCCATATCGGCCACGCCATGATCGGCAGAGGCAATAATCATACAAGGTTTTGGAACCGTTAACTGTTCCTGATTTGTAGCCGCGCCATATTGAGCCACCACGTTTACAAGTCGCCCATATTGTTCTACAGGTGAACCTGCATTCCAACTATCGATTATATGTTGTTCAATTTCATGACTGCGACCTCTAATAGCGTCACAAGTTTCTTGTAACAAACTCATGGTATCTCCTTAACTAAATAATATGTTAAATGTATATTCTTTACGAACCCTAGTATACACATTATACTGCATAAACCGCGTTGCTTCAGCTACATAAATATACATCAAGTTCAAATGAATGTTAATTATTCATTGTTAGTATTCTATGAGTGCTAATCAATGTATAGCCTTAGCTAATAATTATTTATCATTAGCTATTCTTTATTTGACCGGTTAAATATGGTAATTTACCGCGGATTTCTCTTCCTCGTTCAAGATAGGATTCTAAAGCTTGACCTTCATCTTCTTGTGAAAGTATCTCTTTTACCCGTTTGATTTCGGATTCGATTTGTGAAAGACCTTCAATTACATTGTGTCTATTACCATAAATGATTTCACGCCACATAGATGGCAAACCACCGGCAACACGTGTACAATCTCTAAAGCCTCCTGCAGATAATTTCATGCGCAACTCGCCTAATTCATCACCACCGGAAACTTGAGTTAAAATGGATGCCAATAAATGTGGCATATGGCTTACCATAGCTAAATACGCATCGTGAGCATAGATATCGACGAATTCAATACGTGATCCTACAGCGCGTCCCATTTCAGCTAGTTCTTGAGCAACATCTTCACTATATACATCAGAGGCCTTATCCTCTAGTACAATCCACCCCATACCTTTGAATAGGTTTTTATGAGACACTTCATAGCCACCCTTTTCAGAGCCAGCCATAGGATGAACAGACACAAAAATTGTCCCTTTCGGAATAGAATCATATACAGCTCGTACAAAGTTTTCCTTTGCACTAGATACATCAGTCACCACTTGTCCTAGTCTAAAAAGATGTGCCATTTCTGTAAATAGTCTTGCATTTGTATCTGGAGGCAATGAAAATACAACTATATCTGAATTTTCAATCAATGGTTCTACCTCAGTCCAAGCAGCTTTTACCACCCCATCCTGAATGGCCGCATCACAAACCTCTTGGCGACGCGCATAACCTACTACCTCATAATCGGTATAGGCCTTTAAAGCCTTCGCCAACGAACCACCTAATAGACCTAAGCCAATAATGCCTACTGTCTTACTCATATAAACCTACTTTCACAAATAATTAGCCTTACACTCTCTAATGTAAGGCTAACTATATCTACAAACTACTAAAAGTATATTGAAATCGTGTAAATATAAGACTATGCCTCTATGAGGCGTCTATTTTTCCACTTCCCACTATACCATCGATATACAAATAATAAACCTCGTAAAATTTCATCTACCGCCATGGCAATCCAAATGCCTACGAGCCCCCATTCCCAGTAAATTCCAAATAGATAGGACAATGGTACAGCACATAACCACATGCCAAAAATGCCTACGAGCATCGGTGTTCTAATATCCCCTGCTGCTTGTAAGCAGCCAACCATAACAATATTAACGGCACGACCTAACTCAAGAAAAATCTCAATCAGTAATACATTATGTGCTAACGATAGGATTTCTGGATCCGTAGTAAATATGGATAGTACAATATCACTGGTAATATAAAAGAACGTAGCCAGTCCTACACTAATGGCAATGGCTAACAACATAGAATGCCATACGCGATTTGTCACCTCAGCTTGTCGTTTAGCCCCCATCAGGTAACCCACAATAACTTGAGATGCATTTGCTAATGCTATGGTATATACATAGCAAAGCATGGCAATAACTGATACATACACCTTTGTATTAATAACAGCTAGCCCTAGGATGTTGACCATTTTCATAATCGTTGTCTGAGATAACTGATAACTTAAGGTTTCACCACCAGAAGGAACACTGATATTCAGTAAAGACTTAACCGTATGCCACGGGAATGGTTTTAAAAATTTGAAGCTCACCTCTAAAGTAAGCAACTTCTTAAAGGTATAGCCAATAATTACGAGGCCTACCACCTTAGATAACCAGGTAGAAATTGATACCCCTAGTACACCAAGGCTTGGTATGGGACCATGACCAAATATTAATACATAGTTAGTTGTGATATGGATAACATTCATAACTAACGCGATATACATAGTAACACGCGTTAATGAATGGCCTCTAAATACGGCAACCAGCGCATAATACATAGCCTGAATCGGTAATCCTGCGGCCACAATGGTCGTATATATCGACGTATCACTCATCGTTTCGGGAGGTATACCTAGCCATGTAAAAATCCATTCATGACAGGTGATAAAGAATACGGCCGCAACAGATGAAAATAAGAAGTTCAACACCAAACTGACCGTACATACCTCTGATAGCTTAGACTGATTTCGAGCCCCTAAATACTGGGCAATCAAAATCGTCGTAGCGGTACTCATAACAATGATGAGCATAATAAATATATTTAAAATTTGATTGGCATTAGCCACAGCTGCTACCGCTTGAGGAGAGTAATGGCTCATCATTACTTGGTCTATATTACCTACTAACAGCTGTAGGAATACTTCAATAAATATAGGCCAGCTCAATGTCCAGATAGACAAGCTAATCCCTTTTTCATAAGACTTCATAGTATCCCCTTATATACTAATGTCAGATTTTATAGTATGCCCTTTATACACTAACGTCCAATTGCCTATCCCTTAAAAGAAAACGCCTTTAGCTTTTTCTTTAGTTTCTTGATCTGCAATAAATGGAATTCTTGTAGTTCTACCTTCTTTGGCCGCTACAATCTTTTTAAATGGGAATTCAAAGATTTCTCTATTCCAAGTATTTACAGCATCATTATACAACGTTCTAGCTGCAGTAATTTCTTTTTGTAAGTAAGAATTTTGTTGCATTGCATCACGAATTGTATCTTGGCTTTGTAATTCTGGATAATTTTCTATAGCTACGTTGAGGGCTCTTGTAGCCTTGTTAAGTTGTGCATTCACATCACTTCTAGATTCTTCAGAAAAATTACCACTTCTATACTTAGCAATGTCTACAAGGATATCCTTATCAACTTCAATAGATTTTTCCACAAGTTTAGCCGCATTAGAAAGAATCACAACACGTTGCTCCATATAGTTATCAATTTCGGATGCAGCATTTTGAATTCTTTGTTCCATCATATTAAACTCTGAGCTAATTTGTTTTAATCGCCACCATGGATAAATCAATACAATGGCGCCAATAATAGATACTAGATACTTGTCTATAACTATGCCTAAAACGATACCGATAACACCAACTGCCATAAGGATCGTTGGAAGAAGTTTTTCAAAGCCACTAGTTTCAACAGGGATTACCTTAGCAATAACATGCACATCTCTGCCTTCAGACATAATTTCCGGATTCATTTCGTCGAGTTGGTTAGCCATTTTGGGTACCTCCAAATTCTTTGTAAATAGTATTTAATAAATCGTCGAGAGACTGATTTTGTCGATATAGTTTACCTGCCATAAAGTGATCGTATGCAAAAGATCTATCTCTATTATTTTCAGATTTTTGATACTGATCTAGACCTTTAATATGATTAAAATCCTCTCCAGCAGATTTAATTTCTGAAACCTCTATAAATTCGTGTTTTGTAACAGGAACATACTCGTCCCAGCGGACTGGAACATAATAGGTTCTACCATTACCAGCTCGTACAGGCACTTGATCTACGTGTTCGATAGCCCTATAAGAATAGGCATCTACCTTAATTACCTCAGAGTCACCTTCATTTTTATGGTGGCTAGTCTTAAGAATTGTTTTTACATTATTCCGCTGAGCCGCATCAGGAGGAACAAATAAATTAAGTCCCATTTTATTTGCTAGCATTTCTGTAATGTAATCATTGTATTTGAAATTATAAGACTTGCCATAAATATAATCATTAGAAGCCATTTGTTGATACACAGGAATCGCTAAAATTGGTAGGAATGAGAAATACATGTGATCAAAGTAACTGCAGTTGTAATTAATGAACTTCTCTTTAATCTTTTGGAATGAAAAATCATAATACTGAGATGGTGATGTATCAAAGTCCCAATTTTGAGAATTGTCAGCTTTAATCTCATTAATTTTACACTCTTTATTAAATATAAAGTCATCTCCATATGGAGAGTTTTCAAAAATATCCTTATAGTTGTTTTGTGCTAATGGCGTAAATAGTACGCGGAACTCAACCTCATTGTTGCGATCTAATGCATTAAATTGTGCATCAAACTCTTCATTCGCTAGAGCTTGGAAGCCTCCACCATTCTCCAATGAATCCTGACCCTTCTGTCTAAGGCTGGCTATTCCTTTGGCTATCCGACTCTTGGCACCACCAAAATTAAAGAATCCTTTTTCCGGTGGTTTTCTATGGAATGTTAGGTTAGGTGCCGCATGATTACCATACACTAAAGATACTTTATTGGCATAATAAGGACCTGGTTGTCTTATAACGGCCCGTAATGTTTCGTTAACATCACGAGTTTTTAGATTCCCATTAGAATCAACATACTCTTCTGTATACGTAACATTTAAGGTGCCTTCATACGTATAATCATCCATCCAGTGAATTATGCGCTTCAGAAAAACAAAGGGGTTTCCTAAAATATCACCAGACGCAATATCTAAGGTGGAATGATTTACATCACCTTTTTCTAAGAATCCATAATCTTTAACGAGCTGTTCATATCGTTCAATATTAAAGTTAGAGTCCATATGAATAAAAGGAATCGCCTTTTTTATAAGTTCTACAGTCATTTCACTATGAAATAGATTGTTTAAAGGGGCCATCATCTCATAGCCTTCTTGGCGCATTTTAGCTAATGTAGCATCTAAATCATTAAGTTTTTCTTCAAGACTCTTACTATTAGGCTTAATCCAATATAGATAAAGCCCTACACATAGAACTAATATAAGTATAGAAACAATAACCGCTACAATATCAATATGGTCTTGTGAAAACTGATAAATACCATAAATAATGGCACCTATACCAATAACAATATCAATCTTTTTGATAAGGCCATATCGTTTATATGATGTATTCGATTGATCGCGATTTTCTGATACAACAGTATACTTATCTATTAATACTTTGTTGTTATCTATATCAATCTTTGATTGATCTACTAGTTGTTGAAAGTATTCTTCGGTTACTTGTTGAAACGCGTCCTTTAACTCTTCCCGATAATACTTAAGTGGCTCTAGTAATGCTTCATTATATTCATTCGACACGTTACTCATTCCCTCTCCTTAATGAATCGCATAGTAAATGATACTTCTATACGTTTCCATTATGCCTCATATTCTGAAATAATAGCCTCTTATACTTATAAGCGTTCAATTTTTACTTAATTATAAATATCCTAAATTATAAATTAGTATATCAATTAAGAAAACCTCCGTAAAGTAATAATACGATTCATACCACTATAAAATAACCGTATCATTCATACCACTATAAAATAACCGTATCATTCACAACACTCTAAAGTAATCATACTATTCATAATGTCATAATGTAAAAACCCCTCTTTACCAGACATTCAGTAAAGAGGGGTTCAGATTATACATAATTCAATTTAGATAAGATTATTTAAATTGATTGCAAAGGCTATCGAATAGCGCTTGATCTGGTTTTACAACATCTTCAGTTAATGGACGAGGATGTGGACCACCATTTGCTGCTGCCAGAGCTTTTTCGAAGGAAGGTTTAGTAGTATCTTGATAGATAACACCTGTTACCAATCCATCAGTTTCACCCAATGTTTTAAGTGCTACTGCACGATCTGTTGGGTCATAACCTTCTGGCAATTCTACCAAATGTTCTTTGAACCAGTCATAGCTGTTGTGTTTATTGTATGTAACACATGGGCTGAATACGTTGATGAAGGAGAAACCTTCATGATCCATTGCCTTTTGAATCAACTCTACAAGTTGTGCACGATTAATCATGTAACCTTGTGCTACGAATGTAGCACCTGCAGCAATTGCAGTTTCACAAACGGACAATGGAGATTCGAAAGCCCCACGAGGAGTTGTTTTTGTAACAAAACCGATATCGGAACGAGGGGATGCTTGACCTTTAGTCAAACCATATACATGGTTATCCATTACGACGTATGTCATATTTACATTACGCTTGAAAGCATGGATAGTGTGACCCATACCAATAGCGAACGCATCACCATCACCAGAGCAAGCGATAACTTCTAAGTCTTGGTTAGCAAGTTTAACGCCTTGTGCGTAAGGAAGAGCACGACCATGAGTTGTATGAGCTCCATATGCGTAGAAATAACCACCGATACGGCTAGAGCAACCGATACCGGAAATTACTGCTAATTTTTCTGGTGGAATATTTTTCGCTACTACAGCGTCAGTAATCGCTGCTTGAACCCCATAATGGCCACAGCCTGGACACCAGTTAGGACGAATATCGTTTCTGTAATCTTTAGCTGTTGTCATATTATAGGACCTCCTTAATCGCATTTTTCACATAACTTTTTGTGAATGGATTACCATCGTATTTCAAGCAGCTGGAAATTTTAGATTTCTTATGCATGTTGATTTTAAATAAGTTAGTCAATTGACCTGTTGCATTGTGCTCAACGATAACCACTTTTTTCGCAGCATCCATGAATGGTTGTAATTGTTTTGCTGGGAATGGTTTAATCAAGCGCAATTGCAAGTGGTTAACTTTAACACCTTCTTGATCAAATTCAGCAACAGCTTCTTCGATAGCGCCACGGCTAGAAGCCATACCTACAACGAGAACATCTGCTTCGTCGTATTTAGCGTTATTCAAGAATGGTTCGTAGTTATCAGCTACAGTTTCCAATTTGCGGAAACGTTTATCAGTTTGCGCTACGTGCATTGTAGGCGCTTCTGCTGGTTTACCTTCTTCATTATGTTCTAGACCTGTGGAAAGGAATAGACCATTTTTCATACCAGGAATTGTACGAGGAGAAATACCATCTTCAGTCAATTCAAAGCGTTTGAAGTACTTAGGTTGTTCCAATTCAGGAAGGTCAGCTTCTTTCATCATTTTACCGCGGTTAATAGGTACACGGTTCAAATCGAAGGAAGGAACGGATTGTTTATTCAAACCTTGTTGTAAATCCGGCATGAAGATAACTGGACATTGGTACATTTCTGCCAAGTTGAAAGCTTTTTGAATTTCATAGAAGCATTCTTCAATAGATGTTGGAGAAATAACGATACCAGAATAATCGCCATGTGCATTGTAGCAAGCCGCAGCAATATCGGATTGTTCAACCTTTGTAGCCATACCTGTGGATGGGCCAGAACGTTGAACATCGATAACAACCATTGGTAATTCAGCCATGGAAGCCATGGATAAGGATTCAGCCATCAAAGAAAGACCAGGGCCAGAAGTACATGTAAAACCACGAACACCTGCGTATACGCCACCCATAGCTGTCATGCATGCTGCGATTTCGTCCTCTGTTTGAACGATAGTAGCACCCAATTTATCCATATTTTTAATCATATATTCCATTACTTCAGATGCTGGAGTAATAGGATAAGATGCCATGAAACGGGAACCCGCAGCAATAGCACCTAAAGCACATGCTTCATTACCTAATAAGAACATTTGATCTTTCTTACCAGGAGCTGGCAATGTATCGATTTCCACATCGCCCAATTTTTCCATTACAAGGCTATGACCATCGTCAAAGGCAGCTAAGTTTTTATCCACGATTTCTTGGGATTTTTTCGCAAATTTAGCAGCAATCGCATCTTTAAACATCTTAGTATCAAAACCAAGAAGTGCTACAGACATACCAAGTGCTACGATATTACGCATCAACAAGGAACCTTGTTTCATTGCAGTTTCAGAGATTGGCAAGGACAAGCAATTAATCTTTGTACCTTCAAATTTAGAGAAGTCAGGATTTACTTTGCTGTCACAGATGATGTAACCGCCCTCACGAACTTCAGAACCATGCATATCAACTGTTTCTTGATCAAGAGAAAGCAAGAAGTCTACGCCTTCACCAATGGACATAACTTGTTCTAATGCAACGCGCAATGCGAATGTTGTATGACCACCTTTGATACGAGATGCAAATAAACGTTGGCTATACAAGGAATAACCTTCTTTAGCGAGGATTGTCGCCATAATTTCGCCACAACTCTCGATACCTTCACCTTGTTGGCCGCCCATTTTCCAGATAAAATCTTTACGTTTTTGCAAGAGATTCACCCTCCTTAGGATAAAAATTACACTGCTGACAAGAGTCTACCTTACTATGTTAATGTTTTATAGTACGAACCTGTCCATATCGTCATTGTATCATGTATATATTGGGTTTACAATGTATCATTTCACATAATAATAGGTATAAATTAAGGCATTATAACTAAAACTTATAAGAAAAAAGGATACTACATGCTAAGTAGTATCCTTTTAGTATTAATAGTTATCGTTTTAAATAAATTCTAGGAGAATGTAGTCTATACAAAATTATATAGAATATTTATTCTGTAACACCTCTTGCTGACGCTCTTTCGTAAAGAATATCTCCTCTAAACACAACCCTTGGGCTGGCGCCGTTTTGCCTATAACACGACGATCTTTAGCGGCCAAATAGCCCTTGATATCCTCCACCTTGCGTCTTCCAAGGCCTACATCGACGAGGAGCCCTGCAATATTGCGAACCATGTGGTATAAGAACCCATCCCCCACTACAGAAATGGTAACATGAGAGCCTTCTGCCTCTACATGAATTCCTATAATTGTTTTTACCGGATCAGCGGGCGTTGAATTCGTCCCCTTTAAGGTTGTAAAGTCATGGGTGCCTAATAATTCATTGCCTGCAGCTTGCATTAGGTCGATATTAAGAGGCTTCTTAACATGCCAATGGTATCGTTTTGTCAAAGGATTGGCAATGAGCTGATTATGAATGGTATATACATATTCCTTACCATATATATTCCATCGAGGCTTCCAATCGAGTGGAATTTCCAGGGCTTCAAGAACAACAATATCCTTTGGGATATGCGCAATCATAGCACGAGGAATGTTTTCTGCTGGTATAGATCCAGATGTTTGGAACGTACATACTTGAAACTTCGCATGTACCCCTGCATCTGTTCTAGAAGCTCCATAGATTTGTATGGGTTCATTACAAATTTTAGATAATCCATATTCTAAGCAACCTTGTACGGTTAAGCCCTTATCATCAGGTTGCTTCTGATAGCCTGCCAAATCGGTGCCATCATAAGCAACTATGATTCTTATATTTCTCATAGATCAAGCCACCATAAAA
The DNA here is from genome assembly GCF_041431445.1 of Veillonella sp. 20925_1_51. Taxonomy (NCBI): domain Bacteria; kingdom Bacillati; phylum Bacillota; class Negativicutes; order Veillonellales; family Veillonellaceae; genus Veillonella; species Veillonella sp. 20925_1_51. The sequence goes on along the minus strand of NZ_JAPVXT010000007.1, from coordinate 17,619 downwards.
CGATGAGTACGATGGTAACCAAAATGACAGCTCCTACACCGATATAATCTACATAAGTAACTTGTAGTTCCTTCATACGCGTACGGTTTATACCACCTCGATAGCAACGCGCTTCCATAGCAATAGCCAGTTCATCAGCACGTCTAAATGCACTGATGAATAAAGGAACCAATAAAGGTACCATATTTTTTGCCCGTTGAATGATAGACCCTGTTACAAAGTCTGCACCACGAGCAGATTGAGCTTTCATAATACGATCTGTTTCATCCAATAAAGTAGGAATGAAACGCAATGCAATGGTCATCATCATAGCCAATTCATGGGCAGGTACGCCAATACAACGGAATGGATTGAGTAAATGTTCAATACCATCGGTCAAACGAATTGGTGATGTCGTATAGGTCAATAGGGAGGAGAACAAGATTAAAAAGATTAATCGTGCCGCCATTTGTAGCCCCATAGCCAAGCCTTGATCTGTAATATTAATAATGCCCCATTGGAAAACGGAATTACCTGGAGTCGTAAAGATATGAATACCCATAGTAAATACGATGATAATCCAAAGTGGTTTAATAGCTGACCACATCAAGCGTAATGGCAATCTTGATAACAACATAGCAAAGATGGTAAATGCTCCTACCAAGCCATACGCAAGAGGAGAATTTGCTAGGAAGATAGCTACCACAAAGATAGTTGTAGCAATAATCTTGGCACGAGGATCCATGCGATGCAAGAAGGAGTTTCCTGGGAAGTATTGCCCAATAGTAATGTTATTTAACATGGCTACCTCCTTCTAGAATGGCTTGTACTGCATCATCCACGGATAATACACGATTAGATACATCTAATCCTTGTTCACGCAAATATTCCATAGTGACAGACACTGGTGGTACATCTACACCTACCACTTGTAATTCATCGCGATGGTTATTAAAGATATCCATCGGTTCTCCATCGAGAACGATGCGACCTTTATCGAGTACCACGAGGCGAGATGCCATGCGAGAAATATCCTCCATGTTATGTGATACAAGGATTACAGTAATCCCCTTTTCTTTATGAAGGCGAATGATTTCTTCAAAGATTTCTTCACGACCAAATGGGTCAAGGCCTGCAGATGGCTCATCAAGAACTAGGAAATCTGGATTCATAGCCACTACACCAGCAATGGCAACACGGCGCATTTGCCCACCAGATAGATGAAATGGAGAGCGCTCCGCGTAGGTATCGTAATCAAGACCTACAAATTTCATTGCCTCCCGTACCCGTTCATCTACTTCATCAGCACTTAGGCCTAAGTTTTTAGGGCCAAAGGCAATATCTTCGGCAATAGTTTCTTCAAACAACTGATGTTCTGGATATTGAAAAACCATGCCTACCTTATGGCGCATCTTTTTAGCTTCCTCCGTAGAAGCACTAATATCTACACCATTAACGGTAACCGTTCCTGTTGTAGGATGTAATAAACCATTTAAATGTTGTACAAAGGTAGATTTACCAGAGCCGGTATGACCAATGATGCCTAAAAACTCACCGTTTTCAACAGTAAGAGATACACCGTGAAGGGCTGTCTTTTCAAATGGAGTACCTACACCATAGGTATAGGTAATATTATCTAATACAATCGCCATTAGTGTGTGTCCTCCCCTCTTACTACATTTGAATTTTCATTGATAGGAGAACTTATCGTATTAGCACCTACGTTATGTTCACTTAGTAATTGATCCGCTAATTTAGAATGTTTTAGACCTTCTGCTAATTCTTCATTATTGATGATACTCTTACCTACTTCATAACCTTTTTCATTCAATTTGAAAGCAATTTCAGACGCTACTGGTACATCGAGGCCAAGACCTTTTAGGGTATCTACATGACTGAAGATTTCACGAGGAGTACCATCATGTAATTTCACACCATTTTTCATAACTACCACACGATCAGCTGTGACAGCTTCCTCCATAAAATGTGTAATGTACACGATAGTAATACCTTCTTCTTTATTGAGTTTATGAACTGTCTCTAATACCTCACGACGACCTTTTGGATCGAGCATAGCCGTTGGTTCGTCAAGAACGATACAATCAGGTTTCATGGCCAGTACGCCAGCAATAGCAATACGTTGCTTTTGACCACCAGACAACAAATGAGGACCATGTTCTCTATATTCAGTCATATTAACAGCCTCTAATGCTGCATCGACACGTTTTCTAATTTCAGCACTAGGAATTCCAAGATTTTCTGGACCAAAGGCAACATCTTCTTCTACAACAGCTGCCACAATTTGGTTATCCGGATTTTGGAACACCATACCTACATGTTGGCGTATATCCCAAATATGTTCTTCATCACGCGTATCATAGCCACATACATTGATATACCCTTCACTAGGTTGTAATAACACGTTGAAATGCTTGGCTAGTGTACTTTTACCACTACCATTAGTACCGATAATACAAACAAACTCACCACGCTTGATGGATAAACTCACATCATTTAGTGCATGTACATCATTGCCATTTTCATCAGTATAAATATGACTCATATGATTGACCTCAATCATAATGTCTTTTTCATTCATGGATAACCTCATATCTTTCTAGTCAATTTCGTTTCTATGAAAGTAAACCCCTTTACGGTTAACAATACATATTCAATATTTACGATAACTGCTAACATATTACGATATTATACTAATCGATTGTACCATAAAATTGACAATAAAAAAACGGTGCTGCAACATAAGTTACAACACCGTATGAGTTTGATTAAACTAACTCGATAATAGCCAAAGGTGCAGCGTCACCTTTGCGAAGACCAGTTTTGATTACACGAGTGTAACCACCTTGACGGTCTGCATATTTTGGAGCAATTGTATCAAACAATTTTTTTACTACGCTTTCATCCATGAGGTATGCAAGAACTTGGCGACGTGCATGAAGATCACCACGTTTAGCCAAAGTTACCATTTGATCAGCTAAAGAGCGAAGTTCTTTCGCTTTAGCTTCTGTAGTTTCAATACGCTCATATTGGAAGAAAGATGTTAACATGCTACGGAACAACGCTTTACGAGCGGAGCTGTCGCGGCCTAATTTTCTGTACATTCGTCTTCCTCCTTATTCGCCTTTTTGTTTAAGGTGAAAACCACCTGGATGATTGTTGAGTTTTTCCTCAATTTCATCGATGGATTTTTTACCTAAATTGCGAACTTTTCCTAAGTCATCAATGGTTTTGTCTAGCAAATCTGCAATTGTATTAATGCCAGCACGTTTCAAGCAGTTATATGCACGAACAGAGAGTTCCAACTCATCGATAGAAATCTTTGCTGGGCCGTCATCTACAGCTGGCTCTTCATTATCGGAACCTACTGGATCAACAACGATACCGCCTTCACCTGTGTTTACATCTACAATATCTGCAGAGTGCGCTAATTTAGTGAAGTTCCCTAAATAACCAATCATAATGGCAGCAGATTTTGCTACTGCATCAGCAGCAGTAATGGAACCATCAGTCCAAACTTCTAATGTAAGTTTGTCAAAGTCCATTTCATTGCCTACACGAACATCACTCACTTCGTATTTGGCACGAAGAATTGGAGAGAAGATGGAATCGATTGGAATACAACCGATTACATCTGTATCTTTTTTATTCTTCGTGGAAGGAACGTAACCTTTGCCACGTTCGATTACTACGTCCATTACGAGATGAGCTGTCTCATCCATTGTCGCAATCACTAGTTCAGGATTCAATACTTCTACTTCTGGTGGGAATTGCTCAGCTAAGTCAGTAGCTGTCAATACGCCGTCCTTTTGGAAGTCAAAATGAACTTCCAAAGGTAATTGAACATCTTCTTCAACTTTGATGCACAATTGCTTTAAGTTAAGGATGATATCCGTAACGTCTTCGCGAATACCAGGAATAGTAGAGAACTCATGAAGAACTCCATCAATTTTGATAGAGGTGATAGCTGCCCCATCCAAGGATGAAAGCAAAATTCTGCGTAAGCTATTACCGAGAGTGATACCATAGCCACGGTCTAATGGTTCACATACGAACTTACCATAGCGACCGCCTTCGGCGATGTCCACTTTCTCGATTTTAAGTTTCTTTTCTTCGCTCATCAGGAACATCCTCCTATACAACACACGTTCATAGTTTAATTATAGCACCGTATCAAATCGGCCGCTATGAATTATACACGACGGCGTTTTGGAGGGCGACAACCATTGTGAGGAATTGGAGTTACGTCTTTAATGGAAGTAACTTCAAGACCTGCAGCTTGTAAAGCACGGATTGCAGCTTCACGGCCGGATCCAGGACCTTTTACGAATACTTCAACAGTGCGAAGACCATGTTCCATTGCAGCTTTAGCAGCTTGTTCAGCAGCCATTTGAGCAGCGAATGGAGTGGATTTACGGGAACCACGGAAGCCCAAGCCACCAGCGGAAGCCCAAGACAACGCATTACCGTTTGTATCTGTCAAAGTTACGATAGTGTTATTGAATGTAGAACGAATATGAGCCGCACCGGATTCAATATGTTTCTTTTCTTTTCTTTTAGTTCTAACAACTTTTTTAGCCACGCTTTATCCCTCCTTTATCTTATTTCTTTTTACCAGCAATTGCTTTTCTAGGACCTTTGCGAGTACGTGCATTCGTTTTAGTACGTTGACCACGAAGTGGTAAACCCATACGATGACGTTTGCCTCGATAGGAGTTGATTTCAATTAAGCGTTTAATGTTAAGAGCTTCTTCACGACGAAGGTCACCTTCAACTTTGTAATCAGCATCTAACAATTCACGGATTTTCGCTACTTCATCTTCAGAAAGATCACGAACACGTGTGTCTGGATTGATGCCAGTTTTAGCAATGATTTCAGATGCTAAAGTTGGACCAATACCATAAATATAAGTTAAACCAATTTCCACTCGTTTATCACGAGGTAAATCTACACCGGCGATACGTGCCATCTAATCATCCACCTCCTATCAGATTATCCTTGTTTTTGTTTATGTTTTGGATTTTCGCAAATAACCATTACACGGCCTTTGCGTTTAATGATTTTACATTTTTCGCATATCTTTTTAACTGATGGTTGAACCTTCATTAGTACCTCCTTTGTGGACCCTATGCTTATTTGAAGCGATAGGTGATGCGACCACGATTTAAGTCATACGGTGTCAGTTCCATAGTAACTTTATCACCAGGAAGAATACGGATAAAATTCATACGCATTTTACCTGACACATGAGCCAATACGATATGACCATTTTCCAATTCAACTTGGAACATGGCATTCGGTAAAGCCTCAACTACCGTACCTTCCACCTCAATAACGTCTTCTTTTGACATATCTTTTCCTCCGGTTACCTGTTTTATTTAATTAACCGCGGTTCATCACGCATGGTTAATATTTCAGGGCCGTTTTCTGTAACAACCACTGTATGTTCGAAATGAGCAGCAGGTTTACCATCTACGGTAACTGCTGTCCAGTCATCCCCTAATACACGAACACGATGTGTACCTAGAGTAATCATCGGTTCGATACACAATACCATACCAGGTTTCATAAGAGGTCCTTGATCAGGACTACCATAGTTTGGTATTTGCGGATCTTCATGCATTTCGCGGCCTAAACCATGACCTACGAAGTCGCGAACGACACCGTAACCATGTTTCTCACAATACGTTTGAACAGCATGACCGATAGCACCAATACGGTTGCCAACTTTCACTTGTTCAATTCCCTTGAACAGACTTTCTTCTGTCACTTTTAACAATTTCATCACATCAGGTTTGACGTGACCGATAGGAATCGTCACAGCCGAATCGCCGTGATATCCATCAATAGCTGATACAAGATCAATACTGAGGACATCACCGTTTTTAAGCTTACGCTTAGCGCTCGGAATACCATGAACAACTTCATCATTGATAGAAGCACAGATTGTAGCAGGGAATCCATAGTACCCTTTACAACTTGGTATACCACCGTGGCTGCGAATATATTCTTCGGCAATTGTATCTAACTCAAGCGTCGTGATGCCAGGTTTAGCCTTTTCTACTAACAAGGACAACGTGTCTGCTGTAAGCTTACTTGCCTTGCGGATACATTCAATTTCATGGGGCGATTTCAAAATAATCATGGATTATTTCTCCAAAGCCTTAATGATGTCAGCAAATACTGCGTCTACATCTTGTAAACCATTAATTTCTTCATATAAACCGCTATTGCGATAGTAGTCGATTAAAGGTTTAGTAGATTCTTCGTACACAGCTAGACGTTTCTGTACTGTTTCAGGGTTATCATCAGCACGATTTTCTAGAACAGCTCGTTCGCTAATACGTTTAACTAATTCCTCGGAAGGAACGTTTAAGTTAAGTACAGCGTCCAAAGAAATTCCTAATTCTTTAAGGATTGCATCCAAGGATACAGCTTGCGCTGTAGTTCTTGGGAATCCATCAAGAATAAATCCAGATTTGCAGTCATCTTTCACCAAGCGATCACGTACGATACCAACAGTTACACTGTCTGGTACCAATTGACCAGCATCGATATATTTCTTAGCCTCAACTCCAAGAGGTGTTTCGTTCTTAATCGCAGCGCGGAACATATCACCTGTTGAAATTTGGGGAATACCGTATTTTTCAATAAGTCGAGCTGCCTGAGTGCCTTTACCAGCACCAGGAGGTCCCATTAATAGAATATACATATTGTTTCCCTCCTATTTCACAAAGCCTTTATAGTGGCGTGTTACCATGAGCGACTCAACTTGTTGCATTGTATCAAGCGCTACACCTACAACGATTAGGAGAGCCGTACCACCAAAGTATACGCCTTGGACGCCGGTAATGCTACCGAGGAAATTAGGTATAATAGCAACGACAGCTAAGAATACAGCGCCAGCCAAAGTGATCTTGGTCATCACGTTATCCACATAATCAGCAGTTGGTTTACCCGCACGAATACCTGGGATAAAACCACCGTATTTTTTCATATTATCTGCCATATCTGTAATGTTGATAGAGATTGCAGTATAGAAATACGTAAAGATAAAAATCAATAATGCATACAATGCCGTTTGTAACGGCGTACCCCATGTAAAGAGATCCGCGGCTTTATGAACATATTCATTGTCAATAAATTGCGCAATCGTCACAGGGAACATCAACACAGATGACGCAAAGATAATTGGGATTACACCTGCCTGATTGACTTTCAACGGCAAGAATGTAGAGTGACCACCGTACATTTTACGACCTACTACGCGTTTAGCATATTGAATCGGAATACGACGTTGGCCTTGTGTAACTGCAACTACGACAGCGATCATCGCAAGAGCAATTACAGCAAATAAGAATGCTTGGAACATATTGATTGTTCCGTTTTGGATATATTGATAAATAGTTTCTAAACCATCAGGTAATCGAGCTACGATACCAGCAAAGATGATCAAGGAAATACCATTACCTATACCATATGCTGTGATTTGTTCACCAATCCACATCAGCAAGCATGTGCCTGCTGTTAGAATGATGGCCACAACGAATACACTAAGGAAATCATTATTTACCAAAGCGTTGTTTGCTCTAAGAGCAAATGCCATGCCTGCGGCTTGTACAAAGCCGAGAACTACGGTGCCATAACGAGTTACCTTCGCTATTTTCTTACGCCCGTCTTCACCATCTTTACTCCATGCTTCAAACTGAGGAACTACAGACTGAAGCAGTTGCATGATGATAGAAGCATTGATGTAAGGTGTAATACTCATCGCAAAGATAGAGAACTTACTAAGCGCACCACCAGCAAACAAGTCTAATAGACCGAATAGGTTACCGGATGTAAACAAGGATTCGATAACAGATGCATCAACACCTGGAACAGGAATGTGAATACCAGCCCTAAAGATGGCAAACATCATTAATGTGTAAAGAATCTTATTACGTAGTTCGGTAATCTTAAAGATGTTCGAGAGGCTATCTAGCACCCTAGATCACCTCTACTTTTCCGCCTGCTGCTGTAATTTTTTCTTCAGCAGATTTAGTGAAGCCATTAGCGATAACAGTTAAGTTTTTAGTTTCCAATGTACCGTTACCTAAAATACGAATGCCATCGCGTACATTTTTCAAAATGCCAGCTTCAATAAGAGCTACTGGATCAACTGTTGCACCGTCTTCAAAACGGTTCAATTGTTCTACGTTAACTTCAGCATATTGTTTAGCAAAAACGTTGTTGAAACCACGTTTTGGTAAACGACGATAAAGAGGCATTTGGCCGCCTTCAAAACCGGAGCGAACGCCACCGCCAGAACGGGAGTTTTGACCTTTTTGACCACGACCAGATGTTTTACCCAAGCCAGAACCTAAACCACGGCCTACACGAGTACGAGCTTTTTTGGAACCAGCAGCTGGTTGTAATTCATGAAGTTTCATTCAGTGCACCTCCTTATCAGTATTAAACTTCTTCAACTTTTACTAAATGTCTAACTTTGTGAAGCATACCTTCGATTTGAGGTGTTACTTCTTTTACAACTTGAGAATTAGTTTTTTTCAAGCCCAAAGCTTTAACTGTCGCGCGTTGATCTTCAGGACGACCGATTAAGCTTCTTGTTAATGTTACTTTAACTTGTGCCATTTCTTGTCTCCTTATTACGCGTTATAAATTTCTTCAACGGTTTTACCACGAAGTTCTGCAACTTCGCTTGCGCGTTTCAAATCTTTCAAACCTTCGATTGTAGCGCGAACCATATTGTTAGGGTTAGAAGAGCCCAAAGATTTAGTCAAGATGTTACGAACACCTACTAATTCCAATACGGCACGAACAGGGCCACCAGCGATAACGCCAGTACCTTCAGCAGCTGGTTTCAAGAATACGCGGCCTGCGCCGAATACGCCTGTTACGCTGTGAGGGATTGTACCATTTTTAATTGCTACGTTTACAATATTTTTCTTAGCATCATCAATACCTTTGCGAATTGCTTCTGGTACTTCCGCTGCTTTACCTAAGCCAACGCCTACATAACCGTTGCCATCACCAACAACTACAAGAGCGCTGAAGGAAAAACGACGACCGCCTTTAACTACTTTGGCTACGCGGTTGATGAATACTACTCTTTCTTTAAGATCAAGACTGGTGTAGTCAATTCTCGCCATGTCTATAGTTCCTCCTTCTTAGAATTTTAAGCCTGCTTCACGAGCACCTTCTGCAAGGGCTGCTACGCGGCCGTGGTAAATGTAACCACCACGGTCAAACACTACTGTGTCAATACCTTTAGCGATAGCTTTTTTAGCAACTGCTTCACCAACAGCTTTAGCAGCAGCTACGTTACCACCATAGGATAAGTTCAAATCTTTATCTAAAGAGCTAGCAGCAACCAAAGTTGTACCTGCTACGTCATCGATAACTTGAGCATAGATGTTGCCTAAAGAACGGAATACGTTCAAACGTGGGCAAGTTGCCGTACCAGAGATGTGACGGCGAATACGAAGATGACGTTTTGCTCGAGCGATGTTTCTACTAGATTTACGAGGCAAGATATTCACTCCTTTCATTCATATAGATGATATTACTATTTACCTTTTGCACCAGCTTTACCAGCTTTACGACGAACAACTTCGCCTTCATAGCGGATACCTTTACCTTTGTAAGGTTCTGGTTTTCTCCATTTACGGATATCAGCTGCTACTGCGCCTACAACTTCTTTGTCTGCACCAGAAACAACGATTTTGTTAGGAGCTGGAACTTCAATTGTAATACCAGCTGGAGCTTCCATTTCTACTGGATGAGAGAAGCCAAGTGTAAGAGCTAATTTATTGCCTTGTTTAGCCGCTCTGTAACCAACACCGTTGATTTCAAGAGTTTTTGTGAATCCTTCAGATACGCCTGTTACCATATTAGCAACAAGAGCGCGAGTCAAACCGTGAAGGGAACGATGAGCTTTATCCTCGGAAGGACGAGCTACTGTAATTGTGTTACCTTCAACAGTGATATTCATATCTGGATGCAAATCGCGAGATAATTCACCTTTAGGACCTTTTACGTTCATATGATGGTTATCATATGTAACAGTAACGCCTGCAGGGATCTCGATAGGCATTCTACCGATACGTGACATTATTTCTACCTCCTATTGCTACTATTACCAAACGTATGCGATTACTTCGCCACCAAGACCTTCTTTACGAGCTTGTTTGTCGCTCATAACGCCTTTGGATGTAGAAATAACTGCGATACCCAAACCACCAAGTACACGAGGAAGTTCTTCCTTTTTCGCGTAAACACGTAAACCAGGTTTGGAAATACGTTTAATTCCTGTAATAACTTTTTCGTTATTGGAACCATATTTCAAAGTTACTTTTAAAGTGTTTTCTTCTTTTTCTACGTTCTTTACGAAACCTTCTTGTAAAAGGATGTCAAGAACAGCTGCTTTCATTCTAGATGCAGGAATGTTTACCGTTTCATGAAGTGCAGCATTTGCATTACGGATGCGCGTAAGCATATCCGCGATAGGATCGGTCATTACCATAATCTAAAAACCTCCTCTCGTCTAATATTACCAGCTGGCTTTTTTAACACCAGGAATTTGTCCTTTGTACGCCAATTCACGGAACGCAATACGGCTGATACCGAATTTGCGCATATAGCCGTGAGGACGACCAGTTAAGTTGCAACGGTTGTGTAAGCGTGTTGGGGATGCATTTGCTGGTAATTTGGACAAGCCTTCATAATCACCTGCTGCTTTTAACGCTGCACGTTTAGCTGCATATTTTTCAACGATTTTAGCGCGTTTCTTTTCGCGTTCAATCATAGATTTTTTAGCCATCTATATGTTCCTCCTATTATTTTTCAAAAGGCATACCGAATTGAGTCAACAATTCACGAGCTTCTTCATCTGTTTTAGCAGTTGTTACTACGATGATATCCATACCAGTAACACGTTCTACTTGATCATATTCGATCTCAGGGAAGATGAGCTGTTCTTTAAGACCCAAAGCGTAGTTACCACGGCCATCAAATGCTGTTGCGCTGATACCGCGGAAGTCACGTACACGAGGTAATGCCGCATTGATCAATTTGTCGAGGAATTCATACATGCGTTCGCCACGAAGAGTAACTTTTGTACCCAACGCCATACCTTCACGAACTTTGAAGTTCGCAATGGATTTTTTTGCTTTTGTGATTACAGGTTTTTGACCAGCGATGATAGTCAAATCATTAACTGCTGCTTCTAATGCTTTTGCATTGCCTACTGCATCACCAACGCCGATGTTGATAACGATTTTTTCCAATTTAGGGATTTCCATAACGTTGCCGTATTGGAATTTTTCTTGCAAACTCTTTTTAATTTCAGAGTTGTATTGTTCAAATAAACGAGACATTTATTTAGCTCCTCCTTTCCTGATTATTTAAGTACTGTACCAGATTTAACTGTAGCGCGAACGAATTTACCGTCTTTGCCTTCAACTTTTTTGATACGAGTAGCTGTTTTAGTTTCTGGGTCAACAACCATTACGTTAGAAACATGGATACCAGCTTCTTTAGTAACGATGCCGCCTTGTGGGTTAGCTTGAGAAGGTTTTGTGTGACGTTTTACAGTGTTAACGCCTTCAACAAATACGCGTTCTTTTTTAGGTTCAGTTGCAATTACTGTACCTTGCTTACCTTTATCTTTACCGGAGATAACAACAACTGTATCGCCTTTTTTGATTTGTAGTTTAGCCATATGCTGCGTTCCTCCTTCTTATAATACTTCTGGAGCCAAGGAAACAATTTTCATGAAGTCTTTTTCACGAAGTTCTCTTGCTACAGGTCCGAAGATACGAGTACCACGAGGGGTTTTATCTTCTTTAATAACTACTGCTGCGTTTTCATCGAAACGAATATAGGAACCGTCTTGACGGCGGATACCTTTTTTAGAACGAACAATAACAGCTTTAACTACGTCGCCTTTCTTGACAACGCCACCGGGTGATGCATCTTTTACAGAAGCAACGATTACGTCACCGATATTGCCGAATTTGCGATAAGAACCGCCCATGACTTGGATACACATAATACGTTTTGCACCAGTGTTGTCGGCAACATTCAAAATTGTTTGTTGCTGGATCATCGTCTATTCCTCCTTACATCACTCTTATTTTTGTCTTTCAAGAATTTCAACAACTCTCCAACATTTATCTTTAGAAAGTGGACGAGTTTCTACAATTTTAACTGTATCGCCAATTTGACACTCATTGTTTTCATCATGAGCTTTGAAGCGTTTAGTGCTAACCATTGGCTTGTTATATAATGCGTGAGGTACTTTACGTTCTACAGCAACAACAACAGTTTTATTCATTTTGTCGCTAACAACTTTACCTACGCGGACTTTACGTACGTTTCTTTCTTCTGCCACGATTTTAAGCCTCCTTTTCAACCTTTAACAAATCTGTTATTATGCGTTTTCAGATTTAAGTTCAACTTCACGTTGTACAGTTTTAATACGAGCGATTGTCTTCTTAACTTCACGAATGCGCATAGGATTTTCTAATTGACCTGTTGCAAGCTGAAAACGGAGGTTAAATAACTCTTCCTTAAGACCGGAAACTTTTTGTTCCATTTCGGCAGCGCTCATATTGCGAATGTCATTAACCTTCATTTACGTCACCACCCAATTCTTTACCCTTAACAACAAATTTGCATTTGATTGGAAGTTTATGGCTTGCAAGACGCATAGCTTCACGAGCTATAGCTTCTGGCACACCGTCCATTTCAAACATTACACGACCTGGTTTAACTACTGCTACCCAGTATTCAGGAGAACCTTTACCGGAACCCATACGAGTACCAGCTGGTTTAGCTGTGATTGGTTTGTCAGGGAAAATTTTAATCCATACTTTACCACCACGTTTGATATAACGAGTCATAGCAATACGGGCAGCTTCGATTTGACGGTTAGTGATCCAAGATGGTTCGCATGCTACCAAGCCGAACTCACCATGAGACACTGTATTACCGCGCATAGCACGACCTTTCATACGGCCGCGGAATTGCTTACGATGTTTTACGCGCTTTGGAATAAGCATTACTTGCCACCTTCTTCCTTCTTAGCAGGTTGTTTTGCTTCTGGCAAAACTTCACCTTTGTAAATCCATACTTTAATGCCGATACAACCATATGTTGTATGAGCTTCAGCAGTACCGTAGTCGATGTCTGCACGAAGTGTATGCAAAGGAATAGAACCTTCACGGTAGGATTCGCTACGAGCGATTTCAGCGCCGCCAAGACGACCGCTTACCATGATTTTAATACCTTTTGCACCTAAGCGCATTGTGCGACCTACAGCTTGTTTCATTGCACGACGGAAACCAATACGGCGTTCCAATTGGCTAGCAATGTTTTCTGCAACCAAGATTGCATCCATGTCTGCTTGTTTAATTTCTGCGATGTTAACGTCCACTTGTTTGTCAGTGAAACGAGTCATTGCTTTTTTGATATCTTCGATACCAGCACCACCACGACCGATAACCATACCTGGTTTTGCAGTGTGGATAGTCAATTTAATACGTTTATTTGTACGCTCGATTTCAATGCGGGAAATACCAGCAATGAAAAGGGTTTCTTTCAAGAAGTTACGAATTTTAACGTCTTCATGAAGATTAGCAGCGAAATCTTTATCTGCATACCATTTTGCGTCCCAATCTTTTACGATACCGACACGCAAACCGTGTGGATTAACTTTTTGACCCACTCTGTTTCCCTCCTTCTTAAGCTCTTTCTTTAACTACTACTGTTACATGGCTAGTGCGTTTCAAAATTTTGAAAGCTTGACCACGGGAACGAGGATGAATGCGTTTTAATGTAGGGCCTTGATCAACGAAGATCTCGGATACGTAAAGATTGTCAACATTCATATCGAAATTATGTTCAGCGTTTGCGATTGCAGAACGCATAACTTTTTCTACTACATCAGCGCCAACTTTCGGAGTGAACTTCAAGATGGCAAATGCTTCGCCGATGTTTTTACCGCGCACTAAATCTGCAACGATACGGATTTTACGAGGCGCGATTCGGATATGTCTAGCGATTGCTTTTGCTTCCATGTATTATTTCCTCCTATTTTTTGCCTGTAGATTTTTCGTCCTTACCATGACCTTTAAAAGTACGTGTAGGAGCGAACTCACCTAATTTATGACCTACCATATCTTCTGTAATGAATACAGGTACATGTTTGCGACCATCATGCACAGCAATTGTGTGGCCTACAAAACTTGGGATAATAGTAGAGGCACGGGACCAGGTTTTTACAACTTTCTTTTCGTTAGTTTCGTTTAAAGCTTCAACTTTCTTAAGCAAATGATCTGCTACGAAAGGGCCTTTTTTAATAGATCTGGACACTATTTTATCTCCTTTCCTTTATCCTATTTTGTACGACGTTTAATGATTAAGCTATTAGAAGCTTTTTTCTTGTCGCGAGTTTTAACACCATGTGCTGGTTTGCCCCAAGGTGTAACAGGATGTTTACGACCAACAGGAGATTTACCTTCACCACCACCATGTGGATGGTCACAAGGGTTCATTACAACACCACGGTTGCCAGGGCGAACGCCCATCCAACGATGACGACCAGCTTTACCAATTACAAGGTTGCTGTGGTCAGCGTTACCAACAACACCTACTGTTGCACGGCACTCTTGACGAACACGACGCATTTCACCAGATGGTAAACGAAGAATAGCATAGCCATTATCTTTACCCATCAATTGAGCAGATGTACCAGCGGAACGAACGATTTGGCCACCTTTACCGATTTTCAATTCGATATTGTGGATTTGTGTACCGTCTGGAATATTAGCCAATGGTAAGCAGTTACCAGGTTTAATATCGGACTCAGGACCGGAGAATACAACGTCACCAACTTTTAGACCGTTAGGAGCTAAAATGTAGCGTTTTTCACCATCAGCGTAGTTAAGCAAAGCGATACGAGAAGAACGGTTAGGATCATACTCGATTGTTGCTACTTTAGCTGGAATATTATCTTTAGTACGTTTGAAGTCAATAATACGATATTGACGTTTATGACCGCCACCTTGGTGACGAACTGTCATTTTACCAGTATTGTTACGACCACCTTTTTGAGAAATCTTAGCTAGCAAAGATTTTTCTGGTTTGCTTGCTGTGATTTCGTCGAAGGCGGATACTGTCATAAACCGGCGACCAGCGGAGTACGGTTTAAATGATTTAATTGCCATTAGTGGGCCTCCTTACAACTAGACTCTTAGACACCTTCAAAGAATTCAATGGATTCGCCAGCTTTCAAAGTAACGATAGCTTTTTTGTAATCGCTACGTTTACCTTGTGTACGACCCATGCGTTTAGTTTTGCCTAAAACACGAATAGTAGCTACTTTTTCTACTTTTACATTGAAGATTTTTTCAACTGCTTGACGGATTTGCACTTTATTTGCAGTCAAAGGCACACGGAAAGTGTATTTGCCTTCTTCCATAAGCATAGTGGATTTTTCGGTAATAACCGGGCGGATTAGTACATCATGTAATTGCATTATCCAAGTACCTCCTCGATTTTTGCGACAGCACCTTTAGTAATGAAGAGCTTATCGTAATGAAGAAGATCGAAAATGTTCATACCTTCGCAAGCCAATGCTTTAACACCTTGGATATTGCGAGCGGAACGTTCAACATTTACATCACCTTCAGTGATGAACAATACTTTTGCATCACCAACGTTGAAGCTATTGATAATGTTCAACACTTCTTTAGTTTTAGGAGCTGCTAATGTAATTTCTTCCAAAACGTATAATTCGCTATTATTCACTTTATCGCTAAGAGCAGATTTAACTGCTAAACGTCTAGCCTTACGAGGCATAGCTTTGTAATAGCTGCGAGGTTGTGGACCAAATGTAGTACCGCCACCAATCCAGATTGGAGAACGGCTGGAACCGGAACGTGCACGACCAGTACCTTTTTGTTTCCAAGGTTTGCGGCCACCGCCACGAACCATACCTCTAGTTTTTGTTGCATGTGTGCCGAGACGTTCGTTAGACAATTGACGAACTACGGCTTGATGCATTACGGCTTCGTTAACTTCAACGCCGAATACTGCATCGTTTAACTGTATTTCACCGACTTTAACGCCGGATTGATTATATGTTGCTACTGTAGGCATTACATAATCCTCCTTTCGACAAATGATTATTTAACAGGTTTAACCGTGTTGCGAACCATAACCAAGCTACCTTTAGCGCCTGGGATACCACCTTTAACCAATAAAAGGTTACGTTCAGCATCAACTTTCACAACGGATAAGCGTTGTACGGTAACTCTGTAACCACCCATTTGTCCAGGGAGTTTTTTACCTTTGTATACCTTACCGCCGCCACCGGAGATCATAGGACCGATGGAACCAGGTTCACGGTGAGATTTAGAACCATGAGTTTCAGGACCACGGGAGAAGTTATGGCGTTTAATTGTGCCAGCAAAACCCTTACCTTTACCTGTACCCACTACGTCCACCAATTCACCTTCTGCGAAGATATCAGCTGCCAGAGTTTGGCCTACTGTGTAGTCAGCTGCATTAGCTACGCGAACTTCGCGAAGATATTTAACTGGAGCTACGCCAGCTTTGTCGAACTGACCTTTTACAGGTTTTGTTAAATGTTTTTCTTTAATGGAACCGTAACCTATTTGTACTGCTTCGTAGCCGTCTGTTTCAACAGTCTTAACGCGCACTACAACGCTTGGGGTAGTTTCCACTACTGTTACAGGAACTAATTGGCCTTCAGCTGTGAAGACTTGAGTCATTCCTAATTTTTTACCCAAAATAGCTTTAGACATTATCGCACCTCCTTATAGTTTTATTTCAATAGATACACCAGCTGGTAAATCTAAACGAGTGATAGCATCTACTGTTTTCGAATTTGGTTCAAGAATATCGATTAAGCGTTTATGTGTACGCATTTCGAATTGTTCACGAGAATCTTTGTTTACGTGTACAGAACGAAGAATTGTGAAGATATTCTTTTCTGTTGGCAATGGAATCGGACCAGATACCATAGCGCCATTTCTTTTTGCAGTGTCTACGATCTTAGCAGCGCTTTGATCGAGAGCTTTGTGGTCGTATGCCTTAAGGCGAATACGGATTTTTTGCTGTTTAGCCATTATTAATAATTCCTCCTGTCGTCCATTTCATGAATGGGCTGCTCCATAGAAATTCTCCTCCGCAGAGGCAACCTTCTACTTCATAGTTTAAAAACACAACACTAGAGCGGCATTACTGCCGCTCTGAATGCTGCATGTATTGTGCTCAACGCATCACTACGATGAGCATAAAAGGTTAAATTAACCTTCGATTTCAGTTACAACGCCAGCGCCTACTGTATGGCCACCTTCGCGGATCGCGAAACGAAGACCTTCTTCGATAGCGATTGGAGTGATCAATTCGATATCCATTGTTACGTTATCGCCAGGCATACACATTTCTACACCTTCAGGAAGGTTTACAACACCTGTTACGTCTGTTGTACGGAAGTAGAATTGTGGACGGTAGTTGGAGAAGAATGGAGTATGACGGCCACCTTCTTCTTTAGTCAATACGTATACTTCTGCTTTGAATTTTGTGTGTGG
>NZ_JAPVXT010000006.1:0-124801 GCF_041431445.1 Veillonella sp. 20925_1_51 | reverse complement strand
TTAGATCGTATGCGGTATTAGCAGTCGTTTCCAACTGTTGTCCCCCTCTGAAGGGCAGGTTGATTACGCGTTACTCACCCGTTCGCCACTAAGATTGATAGAAGCAAGCTTCCATCGCTCTTCGTTCGACTTGCATGTGTTAAGCACGCCGCCAGCGTTCGTCCTGAGCCAGGATCAAACTCTCCAAGATATCTTGAAGCTATTTGAATAGCTCATTATTTGTTGTCGTTACATTTAAGTAACTTTGAATTATGGTTGGTTTTGACTTTGTCAAAACCCGCACTCTGGCATATGTTCAATCATATTGATTGATTACCTATCATTGTTCAGTTTTCAAAGATCTGTACCAGTTTCCACTACCTTCTTTCGAAGTGTTTCATCAACTGGCGACTTGATTATTCTATCAAGTTCAGCTCATTACGTCAAGCACTTTTTAAAACTTTTTTCAGAAGTTTTTTTGTGCTCATCGTTTGTGCTGTGTCCTAACGACTTGTATAAGTATAGCACAAATAAAATAATCGTCAACATATAAAAACCTTGTTTTTACAACTTCATTTTAAATTCACCACGCCTCATCATAAGCCCGCCTTAATTCCTTATTAATTCAGGTTTTAAATTGTATAACACCTTTTTTTCAATCACTTTAGTTCATTTTATTTTTAACTAACTTTCACTAATTACTACTAAAGCTAAAAAATCCTTATAGAATACTTTCAAAAGTATCCTATAAGGATTTATGGTTTTATCTAAATCTACGAAGGGAAACTTTCACAAATAAAATCCCTATATAACTATATTTCTAATGGAGTATATTTTTTAATCCATACATGATATAGACTGAGCGCTATGACCATAACTAACGCAGCAATAATATATAGGTATTGATATCCTAATGCATTTGCTAGTAATGCAAGTATAATAGAACCAGCACCTACACTTATATCAAGAGCTAAGAAATATGTCGCCGTTGATACACCTGCTCGTTCAATAGATGCTGATTGTATAGCTAACGCTTGAAATGCCGGCTGGGCCGCCCCATAGCCCAATCCCAATAATGGAGCTGTAAGAATAATAGCCATTGGTGTTGTGGCAAGGCCTAAGCCAAATAGGCCTAATATAAATAAGCCTAACCCAGGATAAATAATGAACTTAGATCCATAACGAGCATAGACTTTCCCCACCAAAGGTCGACTGATTATAATCATCAAAGCAAAGATAGCAAAAAAAGCACTACCCCTAATACCTGCGCCCATACTATTCAGCTCGATAGGAATAAATACTAAAACGCCTGAATAAGTAAAACCTATGAATAAACCCATTAATGCCCAAGGCAAACTTTTGCTTTCTATAAACTGAGAAATATGCCAGCCTTTGTGCTTAGACGTTTTTGGTAAGGCTAACTCTTTTGAAAGAGGAATAACATTACTTAACAGCAATACGTCATCGCCAGTCCTACATCTAAATCACTACCACTTAGTTCGGAAGTAATCACTATAGGTAATGCAGCTACCAATACATAATGAGTCATATATAATATGCCACAGACTAAAAAGAACCTCTCTAGACTGTATGCTAGAGAGGTTCAGTACTTTTACCATTATTATAGTAAAAGCAGTTCATATATTATTGTTGATTGCGGATATCGTTTTTGTTGCGACTTTTCCACATAACCCATAAGGATGTAGCTACACAGATAGAGGAGTACGCACCACTAGCAAAACCGATAATCATACAGAGAGCAAAGTTCTTTGTAGTGTCCCCACCAAATAGATAAAGAGATACACAGGCGAACATAACTGTAGCTAATGTATAGAAACTACGGTGAATACTTTGTGTAATAGATGCATTCGCAAGATCTGCAAATGTATCAGAACGTTTATGTGTATGTGTATTTTCACGAACACGGTCAAAGATAACTACAGATTCATTCATGGAGTAACCTACAACCGTAAGAATAGCAGCAAGGAAAGACGCATCAATTTCCAATTGGAAATAAGAGAATACGCCAAGCACCATGATTAAATCGTGGAAAATAGCAACAAGAGCAGAAATAGCAACTTTATATTCAAAACGATAAGAAATATACAATGCTAATGCTGCGAATGCTATAACAAGATTTAACAACGCATGTTCTGTAACCTCAGAACCAATTACAGCACCTACAGTTTCAATACGTTTAACTGTATTGTTTCCAATAGATTTAGTCAAAGACTCTACAACAGCGGCACTTTCACTAGCCTCGAGATTACGTGTACGAATCATTACGTCTTCGCCCGCTGTTTCACCAGTAGTATCACCAGAAAGCTGAATTTGTGCATTTTCAAGATTATATTCTTTCAAAACGTCACGAACTTGACTAACCTCTACAGGTTGATCAAATACAACTTCAACAATTGTACCACCAGTATAATCAATACCAAAGTTAAAGCCTTTAGTAAAGATAGAAATCAAACTGATAATAACAAGTGTGGAGGAAATAGCAAACCACCAACGATGATGTTTAATTACGTCTAATGTCATTTGCGTTTACCTCCTTTCAAAGATTTTGGTGCAAATGCGTCAGCACTTTTGCTTGGAGAGATATTCGCACCAAACCAGAATGGATGGTTCGTAAAGTTACAGTCTATAAGTAAGCGCAACAAGAAATGACTCACCGTAATCGCTGTAAACATACTTACAACAACACCTACGCCTAAGCTGATAGCAAAGCCTTTTACCGGACCAGAACCTAAGATTGTCAAGATACCAGCCGTAATAATAACGGATACGTTCGCATCTGTAATTGTTGCTAAAGCACGACTAAAACCAGCTTCCATTGCTACACGCATGGATTTACCAGAAAATACCTCTTCCTTAAATCGTTCAAAGATAAGGATATTAGCATCTACAGCAACACCCATGGATAAGATAATACCAGCAATACCTGGCAATGTCATAGTCGCATTAAAGCCTTTACCTAATACAAGTAATAAGAGCATTACATATACAAGTAATGCGATATTAGCTACGATACCGGAAAAGCGATATAAAATAACCAAGAAAATCATGATCATTGCAATACCAGCACTGAAGGCTACAACAGATTTATCCTTGGAATCTTGACCTAAAGAAGGACCTACTGTACGAACTTCCAATACATTAATTTTAACAGGTAATGCACCGGAACGTAATAAAATAGCTAAGTCTTTAGCTTCTTCTAAGCTTTGACTACCAGAAATTGTTGCTTTACCACCTGTAATTGCTTGTTGCACTACAGGATTAGTCAATTCTTTACCATCCAAAGTAATGGCAATGCGACGGCCAATATTTTTAGATGTTAAGTCCGCAAATTTCTTAGCCCCTTCATCGCTTAATTCAATAGCAACGAGTGGTTGTTTATTTTGACCTAACTCTTCTTTCGCATCTTTTAAATCATCACCAGTCATAACAGTTTGACCTTGGTCATTCTTAAATTCTAAGACCGCAGTTTTACCGATACGTTTTATCGCTTCGTCAGGATCTTTTACGCCTGGCAATTCGATGATAATACGGCGAGCACCTTCACGTTGTACCAATGGTTCAGACAAACCCATTTCATTAATACGACGCTCTAAGATTTGCTTCGCCCGTTCCACTGCATCATTGTCAGCTTGACCAGTTGCAGAATCCTCTGCTTCCAATACGATATGCGTACCACCTTGTAAGTCTAGGCCTTGTTTCAAAGAACCTGCTAAAGGTTGAATGAAATACGCAAATAATCCAATGATGGCAGCAATGACTACTAAAAACTTGATAATAGCTTTACCGTTCAAAATAGTTGCTCCCTTCTACTACTATACGCAATGTATAACGCCTTGCTCCGTTACAATCTTGTTCATCCGTTGGTCCAATTCATCCATAGGGATTGGTTCATCCCAAATTTGGATAGCCCAACATACGCCCATATATGTACTTGGTGAAAGTTCCTTGAGAAATCGATCATAATACCCATTCCCCATCCCCATGCGACCACCTTGACGGTCAAAGCCAGCACCAGGCACTAAAATCAAATCCAAGTCATGTGGATTAATAACCTCGTATGGCTCAGAGGGAATGCGTATATTTAACACACCCCGAGTGATAGATTCTAGAGACTTGAGACGAACTGCAATCATTGTCGTCTTATCTGTACAAACTGGAACATATACGGATTTACCATGTTCTAAAGCATGACGAATCACATCGTCTAAATTGGCCTCCTTGGGCATCGCCAAATAGGCCATAATGCTATTGGCTGATTTATATTCAGGAGTATTGACGATTTGCTCCGTCAACATTGATGTCCATGTATTACAATCAGCAACGGATAAAGCAGCGCGCTTGGACTTGCACGCCCGGCGCACTGCTTCCTTTGTATTCATTATTTTTCTTCCTTGTTTTTCTTGGAAAGAACGTTAGCAATTGCAGAACGCGCAAATGTTAACTCCACTTTTTCAGATACTTGAACCTTTACTTTTTCATCATCAAGTTCAACGATTTCACCATAAATACCGCCAATAGTAACGATTTTTTGGCCTTTTTTCAAACTGCCCAACAAATTAGCGCGCTCTTTTTGTTGTTTTTTTTGTGGACGCCATAATAAGAAATAAAAGATTACGACCATCAACAAAATAGGCCAACTAGTTTGCAACACTTGTAAAATATCTTCCATTTTATCCTCCTAGTATAATAAATATATTTTTCTTTTCTAGTATAGCCACCTAATATAGATTTGACTAGACTTAATTACTATTTTTTAAAGCTATCCCAAAACTGCATTCTAAATTGGGGGAATCGATCTTCCAAAATAGCTTGTCGCATTTGGCGCATAAACTCAAGCAAGAAGTAGAGATTATGGTATGTTACGAGACGCAATGCCAAAATTTCTTC
Organism: Veillonella sp. 20925_1_51; assembly: GCF_041431445.1. Classification (NCBI taxonomy): domain Bacteria; kingdom Bacillati; phylum Bacillota; class Negativicutes; order Veillonellales; family Veillonellaceae; genus Veillonella; species Veillonella sp. 20925_1_51. The sequence continues at coordinate 119,914 of NZ_JAPVXT010000006.1, read as the reverse complement.
CGCCTTATACAGGTGACGAATATAAGCGCGGGAATAATTTTTACATGTATAGCACTGACAGCCTTCTTCTAAAGGACCCCAATCATGAGCAAACTGCGCATTTCGAATATTAAGGCGCCCCTTCCAAGTCATAGCCATCCCATTTCGAGCAACACGTGTTGGATATACGCAGTCAAACATATCAATACCACGTGCCACGCCTTCAACGAGACAATCCGCTGTACCAACGCCCATCAAGTAACGAGCCTTGTTAGTTGGCAACAATGGTGTAGTATATTCCAAAATCTCATTCATTAAATCATGAGGTTCCCCAACGGATAAGCCGCCGATACTATAGCCTTCAAAGTCCATAGCGACTAACTCTTCCGCACTTTGTTTACGCAAGTCTTTATACATGCCGCCTTGAACAATGCCAAACATACCTTGACGGTCATGAGCCTTACGAGCCTCTTGGCAACGATGAGCCCAACGTGTGGTACGCGCTGTAGAACGCTTCGCATAATCATGATCTGCTGGATATGGAATGCATTCATCAAAGGCCATCGCAATATCAGAACCTAATTGCTCTTGTACCTTTGTGGCAACTTCTGGAGATAAAAATTGTTTAGAACCATCAATATGGGATCTAAAAGTTACACCTTCTTCAGTAATCTTACGCATGTCGCCTAAGCTAAATACTTGGAATCCACCGCTATCTGTTAAAATAGCTTGATCCCAATTCATAAACTTATGCAACCCACCTGCTTCTTCCACAAGTTCAGGCCCAGGACGAAGGAATAAATGGTACGTATTACTCAAGATAACTTGAGAACCCATAGCCTTTAATTCTTCAGGTGTCATTGTTTTAACAGTTGCCTGTGTACCTACAGGCATAAACATAGGTGTTTGGAAGGTACCATGTGGTGTATGCAATAAACCTGCACGTGCCCCCGTATGAGGACATGTCTTTTGTAATTCATAGGTAATACTTGGCATAGTCCCTCCTAACGAATAAACATAGCGTCGCCAAAGCTAAAGAAGCGATAACGTTCTCGAACAGCTTCTTCATAGGCCGCTAAACAATGTTCACGACCGGCTAATGCACTAATTAACATTAACAATGTAGATTGAGGTAAATGGAAATTCGTTACCAATGCATCAATCATCTTAAATTTATAACCAGGATAGATAAAAATTTGAGTCCATCCACTAATACCTTGTAGTATACCGTCATCATTCGTAGCAGACTCTAGTGTACGTACAGATGTAGTACCTACCGCAATAATACGGCGTCCGTTTCTCTTAGCTGCATTAATACGGTCCGCGGTTTCTTGAGATACAACGAAGAACTCACTATGCATCTCATGATCTTCAATCGTCTCTGCCGATACAGGTCTAAAAGTACCAAGACCAACATGCAAGGTTACAAACTCGAGCTCTACGCCTTTAGCTTTTATTTTTTCTAAAAGCTCTGGTGTAAAGTGAAGCCCTGCTGTTGGAGCAGCAGCAGAACCTTTCTCCTTTGCATATACCGTTTGATAACGGTCTTTATCTTCTAACTTTTCATGAATATATGGAGGTAATGGCATTTCACCAATTTCTTGTATCACATCATCAAATACACCATTGCAAGTGAACTCAATGATACGGCCTCCAAATTCAGTCTTATCTATTACAGTCCCACTTAAGCGGTCGTCAAACTCTATGACTTGACCAATAGGACATTTTTTGCCAGGTTTAACAAGGCATTCCCACCGGTTTTCACCACATGGAGTGAGGAGCAATACCTCTACCTTGCCACCAGAACCTTGCCGTTGACCATATAATCTTGCAGGAATAACCTTTGTATTATTAAATACAAGTACATCCCCTTCATGAAGTTCATCAATCAAATCGTAAAAATGCTCTTTATGCGCAACCTCACCGGTAACCTTATCCAAGGTTAAAAGTCTTGCTGTATCGCGAGGTTCTACAGGATGTTGAGCAATTAGTTCCTCTGGCAATTCATAATCAAAATCTGTAACTTTCATCGTAATCCTTATTAGTACATTTTCTTTAATGTAATGCCACTATAGTAGTGACGCAAAATAGTTTGGTAATAATTTGTATCCCCTGGGGTAGCACGTTTCGCCATCTCCGCAGCACCCCATTGAGACATACCAAGACCATGTCCCCAACCGTGGCCTTTAATATAGACAGTATCATTATTGCCCGTAAAGTTATGATATGCCTTACCCGTACCTTTAGCAGGGTTGTGATTTACATAGAAATCAAATAGTGTAGATTTTAAACCTAAAATACTACGCAAGGAATCGCCATCTACTGTCGTCTTTCCAGAGGTGCCTATGAAAGTAGCACTCTTAATACGTCCAGACACGCCTCTGTCAGATGTTTGTTGACCTGGCTTACCAAGTGGTGTCAATTGGATACTCTTCAATTTGCCGACACCTTTACTTGCTGCATTGAGCTTACTTTCAAGGGCCTGACGAGATGTAGTAACCGTCCAATTCGATGTAGATGTGCCAGTACTAAAATCCTTTACACCTTTCAAATATGGTACATCACTGCCCCACACATTAACACTATCCTCAGTATAACCACCACCATCAGAATGGAATAAGGCATTAATAGGGCGTTGATTATATAGCATAACCATACCCTTTGTCTTATTTACTGCATTAGTAGTAGCCTGAGTTTCACCACTAACCCCATTATAGACTTGATGATCTGTGGACGTACTCACATCATACAATTTCCCTTTATTTTCTTCCATTGTATGAAGCGCATAAGTGCGAGCTGCTACAGCTTGTGCTTCTAATGCTGCTGCAGGCCAAGACGGAACGACTTCCTGTGGAACTACGCCATAAAGATAATCTTCAAGAGGTACAGAGTTAATGACCATCATTTTACCATTATTAGCACGTAATGTAAGTCCACCGCGATAACCTTTACCTTCAAACAAGAATGGCGCATCACTATTAGCTGGTTTTAAGGTAACTACACTATCAATGGCCTTGCCATTAACAACAATTTTACCACCTTGAACGCCAACAGAGGTACCACGATTCGCACTAATTGTACTAACCTGACCATTATTACTATTTAACACAACCATATTGGCAGTAGATGTCACCTTAGCATCGGTGCTACGGCTTCCTAATAGAACACGTACATTTGGTACATGCTCAATACGCTCCGTAGCAGGCGTTACTACAGAACCTACTTTATTGCGCGTAATAGCAGCCGTATTAGCTTTAATACTATTGGCTTCAGAAGTTTTTACAGCCTTAGATGCAGCTGGCTTTACCGTTGTAGCCTTAGCACTAGTAACTGTAGATTTTGCAACAGGCTTTTGAGCTGTTGCTGCAGCCTTAGTTGCATTTGACTTTGCAGTCACTTTTGCCACAGGCTTTGGAGCCGGTTTAGTTACAAGTGGTCGAAAAGTTGACCGCTTCGTCGTATTTACTTTCGATACATTTGTTGTAGATACTGTTGCTTTCGGCGTTGGCTTTTTAGTCACTACTGCACTTTTATGTTGCAATGTAGCCCCTTGTGCAACAGATGCACCGCCAACATTTACACCTAAAAACAAAGTTGCCATTATCATCAATTGTAATCGTTTCGTTTTCATTGTTATTTCCCTGTCTGTGAAATACCTAAATGCTCATAGGCAAGTTTAGTAGCCACCCTCCCACGCGGTGTACGTCCTAAAAATCCTAATTGCATCAAATATGGTTCATACACATCTTCGATGGTATCTCTCTCTTCGCTGATAGCGGCTGCAATAGTATCTATTCCTACTGGACCACCATCATACTTTTCAATAATACACTCCAACACACGTCGATCGATTCGATCGAGCCCTTCTTTGTCAATATATAAACGTTGTAACGCATCATCTGCAATACTTTGAGTGATAACCCCATCACCTATGACTTGTGCAAAATCACGTACCCGTTTAAGTAGACGATTTGCGATACGCGGCGTTCCCCTTGAACGACGCGCAATTTCACTGGCCCCAGTCGGCTCAATACCGATATGGAGTATTTCTGCCGCCCGAGTCACAATAAACTCTAATTCTGGTTGTTTATAATATTCCAACCGGTTAATAATACCAAAGCGGTCCCTTAAAGGTGCCGCCAAAGCCCCGGCCCGTGTAGTGGCACCTACCAAAGTAAACTTTGGCAAGTCAATGCGCACCGTTCGAGCACTTGGGCCCTTACCGATGATGATATCGATAGCATAGTCCTCCATTGCAGAGTACAATACTTCCTCTACACTACGAGACAAACGATGAATTTCATCGATAAATAGTACATCGTGATCATCTAAATTTGTTAAAATCGCAGCCAAGTCACCAGACTTTTCAATGGCAGGACCAGAGGTTATGCGAAAATTAACACCCAATTCATTCGCAATAATCCCTGCCAAAGTAGTCTTCCCAAGACCTGGTGGACCATAGAGCAATACGTGATCTAAGGCTTCACCACGTTGCTTAGCCGCCTGAATATACACATTTAGATTACCTTTAGCCTCTTCTTGGCCTACGTATTCATTAAAGAACTTTGGACGTAGACTATATTGCCATATATCTTCTTCGTGCTCGCCATTTCCGACAAGGCGTACTTCTTCGTTCATCCTTATCGTCCTTTCCCAAGTTCAATCAAGCTGACCTTAATCAACTCAGATATATCGCGTTTACCATCATCTAAAGACTCCACAATACCGGCCACATCTCGCTCGGAATATCCTAATGATACAAGAGCTTCAATAGCCTCTCCTGTAGCTCCACTTGCAGTAACTCCAATTGGCTGAATCACCGCCGGTGACTCCGTAGAGATATGTGTCATTTTAGCTAACTTATCCTTTAATTCAAGAACAAGTCGCTCTGCGGACTTCTTACCAATGCCAGGCAATTTAGTTAATTGCTGAACTTGGCCATTAATAACTGCTAATTTGAAAGCCTCCGGTGTCATGCCAGACAAAATACCTAACCCCACCTTAGGCCCTATACCGGAAACAGAAATGAGTAGAATAAATAGCTCATATTCCTCTTCCGTCCAAAAGCCATAGAGTTGCATCGCATCTTCACGCACATTGAGATACGTGAATAACGTTGCCTCATGGCCTTCTATCAATTGTTGACGCGTAGTGGTCGGCACATATACGCGATACCCTACGCCATGTACATCTACATAGCAAGACTCTTTAAAGAGATGTGTTACGATGCCCCGTACATACCCTATCATTATACCAACCTCTTCAATCTATCATTGTGAGAACTATGGGCCGTACAGATAGCAACAGCTAATGCATCTGCCGTATCATCGGGCTTAATTTTCTCACGAATCCCCAAAATATTCATGGTCATGTAAATAACCTGATTCTTATCAGCCTTACCATAACCAGTAACAGCCTGTTTAATTTGTAGCGGTGTATATTCATAGATAGGAATTCGTTGCTGCTCAGCCGCTAACAAGATAACACCTCGAGCTTGACCAACCTTAATCGCCGTCGTTACGTTGCGATTGAAGAACAATTCCTCTACGCCGAACTTATCCGGCTTAAATTCCTCTAGAATATCACTTAGATCATTAAATAAAATTTCTAACCGTTGTGAATCAGTTAATTCCTTAGGAGTGGTAATAGCCCCAAAGGCTACTGGCGTTAACTTGCTACCCTTCACGTCAATAATGCCATACCCGCATATAGCCGTGCCTGGGTCAATACCTATTATTCGCACCTCAACCCACCTTAGTTTAAAAATGAGATAAGCTGTCGCCTACCTCCATTACATAATCTATTTTATTATAGCACAATACCACATCGAATTTCATGAATTCCAATATAAAATTTATAAGAAATCTATTAGTATTCTTAACATTTACAGAAACTCTAAATTTCATGAATCAATAAAAAAGGAGCACCCCTCAGAGTACTCCTTAATATTATTCTTCTTCGTCGTCTGGCAAAATACCGTTGTGATATACGTTTTGTACATCATCAAGATCATCCAATACGTCGAGCATTTTTTGCATTTTTACAGCATCATCGCCAGTCAATTCAATTGTAGTATCTGGAATCATTGTGATTTTCGCTACTTCTGTTTCAATGCCCGCATCAGCAAGAGCTGCTTCTACCGCATCATAATCTTCAGGAGTAGTATAAATTTCAAATACATCGTCTTCGGACTTAAGGTCTTCTGCGCCCGCTTCAAGAGCTAACATAGTCAATTCATCTTCGTCATGACCTTCTTTATCGATAACGAATACGCCTTTAGATTTAAACATCCAACCTACGCAACCGCTTTCACCAAGGTTACCACCTTGTTTAGAGAATGCATGGCGTACATCGGCAGCCGCACGGTTACGATTATCCGTCATAACCTCTACAGTAACAGCCACACCAGCTGGACCATACCCTTCATATACGATTTCTTCGTATGCGTTCATATCCGTAGCACCAACGCCTTTATCGATGGCACGTTGAATATTATCCTTAGGAATATTGTTTTCACGAGCTTTTTGCAAAGCCAATTTCAAACGCATATTACCTGTTGGATCGGCACCACCCATGCGTGCTGCAACAGTAATTTCGCGACCGATTTTTGTAGCTAGTTTAGCCTTCAAAGCATCAGTTTTGCCTTTTTTATGTTTAATATTTGCCCATTTTGAATGTCCTGACATAGACGCCTCCTATTTATTCCACCATGCCTCGCCCCGCAATCGATCTAAAATGATTGAAACGGCACTACGCACAGATAAATGATTGTATTCACCATGGCCATATATAGGTTCTAAAATATAGTCAAAGCTTTCCATCGTTTCTTTTGTCATACCATAACCGGTACCAAATAATACTAACACAGGGCGGCCCTCATTTTCAAGGTGTTCACGCATCCGTGCATAGGAAATTGTATTATCATAAGTTCTAGCATCGGTAGTTGCTACGATAGGTTTTACCTTTTCCAGATCCTCAATAGTACGCACCGCAACAGCAATAGAGTTCACCAGTTCTACACCGGTGAAAGCATCTTTTCTGTCCGGATTATAGGTACTACCAAAGCCTGACTTCCAATGCTCCATAATGGTAGCTGCTAATTCTCGTTGAGCCGGTATATTATGAATCACAAAATATTTAGATACATCATAGGTGATAGATGCGCGTGCAATATCGTGAATATCATAATTGGTAATGGCCGTCGTTATCACATCTTTATGCTTATTCATAATTGGATAATGAACGAGTCCAATATATAAGTTAGCCAATGCCTTATATCTCCTATACCCTAACAACAAATATAAATAATAGTAATACTAGCCTTACAACTTTATGTTTCTCACCCTATAATTTATGTACCATTAATCATTCTACATAGTTTTTAATCAATAACTAAAGGTAAAAAATAGGCTTCTGTACCAGCAATTTCTTCAGGAGAGAAACGGGCTCCCACAGCAGAGGCTTGGTCCCCAAACATAAAACAAGACAGCGTCAAGCACCCTTCTTTTGTACCACTATCTACGGTGTGAATAAAACGTTTTTGCTTAATAAAATCTTGGTACATAACCTTCTTACTATCACGACAAACAATGTCATCATAATTATCTACAAACTTTTCCATAAAGACCTTTGCTTGATCCCCATGTTTTTCTACGACTTGTATATTACGCCCCTCACGACCCCAGATTTCCTTTTGAATATAAAGACCCTCATCGAGGTTAGGAAAATCACTTTCAAAATAGGACGGAGTCAAATAACGTTCAATAATATCTCGCTCAGGACCTGTAAAAAATTGATTAGTTAAGTATAAGGCATACACCAAGGACATAAATGACTTATTTTGCAAAATGATCGCTTCTGGAGGATTAAATAAATTAAACCGCCCCTCATTATATAAATCTAAGAACATTTCACCTAACGGTTCTCCCGTTGCCGTCGTCTCATCGATTAACAATTCCATGGGATGCAAACGATATAGGTTTGATGCATGACTGCCATCGGGAAGTAAAATCCCTTCATCATCAATGACCATATCATAAAATGATAAGAATCGTACATCCGCTTCAGGACATGCGGATTTCATCGTATTCATTAAAAACTTAGTGGTTCCTAAATCTTCTAAATAATCATGAAAGCAAGCAAACACAAATGGATTCGCTTCACCATTCTTTACCGTATTATATTTACTATTTTCCTGAGAAGTGCGTTCATAAACACGTTTCAAAAAACGTTCTAGCTCATCCCTAGCCCCTTCATTTGGATGCTCTTTATCAAAATAACGGGCGCCTACCTCATTAGCATAATAACTTTCAATCAAAAAACAAGGGGTATCCGCATTAATTTCCACCATGCGCAATCGCCCCTGTGTATCGAGAACAAAATCAAAGCGAGACAGCCACGTAGGTAGGCCTAACGGGTTCCCTCGGTGAAGATAAGGAATCAGATTCTCCGGCATATCCATATTGAGGGCGAACTCATCAGGTGCCTGCTGAAAGACTTTAGTAGCCTTATAAAATATTTGGAATAACATACGAGATGCATGTCGTATTTCATCGTAAAACTCAGCTGGAAAAGATTGTACTGAAAGCGTTGGATATCGATCGTCATATCCTTCATAATCTACAAAAGGCAGTATGCCCGTATCTAACTCATCAATATAGGATTGCATAGTACCGCCTCCCATCACGAGCCACCAGAGCGTGAACCAGCACTACCAAAGCCCGACTTTTGACCTATAGAAGAGGCTCTTTGACTTCTTCGCTTCTCATAGTCTTGATAAGTACGTCGCCCCAACGTACCATGCGTATTAGAGCCTGTGGTTGTATATACATTAGGCTCCTCATAGGGTTTCAAAGGTGCTGCCACACGATTGGTCATAGTTCGTCCATCCATACGTGCCGTAGGAGGATTAAATCCATGAAAAATATAGTAGCCTGCTGCAATACTAGGCAAAAGTCCTGCTAGCCCTGCATCCCATACTAAATTACCACTAGTATCACGGTGAAAGGTAACAGACCGATTGTCATCATACAAGGCGGTCTCTTTACCATCGCCATGATTCAATAAAGAATAGCGGTTACCTTGATTATCCTTTAATCGAACTTCCCCATCATTTGCTTCCGGGTAGATTTTATCACATACGGCATAAGCGATGTCATTCCAGTATGAAGACACACCAACGATGCCCGCCACAGCGGCAAAGGCACTCGTTATGTATATAGTTTTCTTACTTGGCTTATACATAGGACACTCCCTTAGTGCACAGCACCACTAACAACGAGAGCAAGACCTACAAAGATACCAAATACGAGAATACCTGCAGCTGTATTACCACGCATAATCTCTTCAGATAAATTATATTTACGATGCCATAAATTAATAAACATATAGCCTGTTACAAATAGTACAATACCAAGAATAGCATAAACAACACTTGCTACTACACCGTGCAATAAAGATGTATCTGCTGTAGTAACTACAGGAGACATGATAACAGCACGCAATATTTCACCAATACCGATAAAGGAACCTGCAGATAGCCATGCTACAGCACAGTTACCACGTTTGATTTCTTCACTAAATTTACCAGGCACGAAGAAATCGATAACCGTGTTGGCAGTTAACATTAAGAAAATTCCAAAACAAGCATAAAAAATCGTCAATAATACATCTGGCATATAAATCATAATAAGCCTCCTAATAATATAATTTTGTATTGGATGTGTTACCAGAACCTTCAGTAGGATACAATCGTTCGCGTCCCGTCTTATCCCGTAGGCGAACTATAGTCGCATAGTTATCAAGTATATGAGAGCTGATTACTGTACGATCAATAATTTTCCAATCCTCTTGTGTTAATTTTGATTGTTCACATACCTTAACCTTAGTCTGTCCATCCGTATTAGTGATGAGATACACCAAGTCCCCCGAATAAAAGACAATAACTTCATGGCCCTCTTCTAAGTTATCCCGCTCATTGTTAATATCACCATTCACAGAATCAATCAAATCTAATGCGGTACTAACAGGATCTAGTGTAGACGTGTATACATAGTCGCTATCCGAATCCGTTTTTGTATAATATGCAGATGTGTCATGCATATGTTCTTTTGCCGTGTAAGGCACTCCAAACATAGCGCGTATACTATGCCAAGACAAATCATTGTCCGACCAAAATAGAAATAGTAAAAATAGTACACCATACCCCACGCCACCAGCAATAGCTCCAAACCTCTTTTTCATTGATTTGTTACGCATCTTTTTCTTAATAGCTTGAGCGGCTGCATCATTACAAAGACGAATATTCACCAAGGGCACTCGTGATCCTTCGGCAAACATTTTTTCACCTTTGAACCAATTTTCTTCAAAGAATACGCTAGCGCCGCCTTCACAGGGCAATTGATATTCCTTATACCCAGCTCGATCACCTACGGACGCACCACTATCACCATCTACGTCTACAACCTTTTCCAAACCGATTTGATGTAATGTAAAGCCTTTCGGCGCACGCTTACGATAGGATGTTCTAGATACAGTGCACCACGCATTATCATTGTACTCGATGGTAACCCATATTTTATCAGTTCCCTCAACAGCCTCTAGGCCATATTCATGCCAATAATCACCAGGAGACTTTTGCATAGATGGTTTAGCCTTATAGGCTTGTTCCTGATCAGCTTTTGGAATAATCTCATTATATTTAATTTTTTCAGTTATTATATAACGGCTGCCCTGAACCTCAAGGACATCGTAACAATTAAACTCCATAAACAACCTCGTTAGAGTAGCAATAACCTATTTACGCATCTAAACTACTCTCTCTCCTAAACGGGATTTAATGAAATTAAGCTTTAAAGTAGCCTATACGTTCATGAATCGTTTTATTTTCAATAATAGAAATACCATATTGTTGCCCCATAGTAGCTGTTACAAGCACCTTAGCTACATCAGCAGTTTTTACAGGCTCTTGACTCATTAATACACGTGCTTTATTAATGACCCCCAATACAGCACAGCTAATACGCTCTACCAATTTAGGTTCTTCTCGAATCAAGGTAGCTGGACGAACAATAACAATCGCTTCAAATGGAAGTTCTAAGATGACCTCTTCCAATTGTCCTTTCATGGACATATAAAAGAATTTCGATTTTGGGTTTGCCCCTAAAGAGGAGACTAATCCATATTTTTTTACTCCATTTTGAGCTGCAATGCGAGCCATTTCGTACTGGTAGGTATAATCGACTGTCCATTGTGCTTCTTTAGAGCCTGCTTGTTTACGGTTTGTGCCCATAGCGGAGAACAAAATATCCCCTGTTACTAGGTGTGCCCATTCACGAGGTTCATCAAAATTGACGATATGAACGATTACCTTTGGAGATGTATACGTAACTTGACGACGTACAAATACATGAATTTCTTGAATTTCATGATTGTCAATCAATGATTCTACAATATGGCGACCAACTGCACCAGTAGCACCTAATACTAAAGCTTTCATACTTCACCTATATCTCTTTCAGACTCTTCAGCAGTAATTTCTTTTAACAGTTTAATTTCCTCTTTTGTTAATGGTCGTTCCAATAAATCGGGCCTCAATAATCGTGTCCGTTTTAGTGCTTCTTTTTGACGCCATGCAGCAATATTTTTATGATGACCACTGCGTAATACATCTGGTACAGTCCAACCTCTAAATTCTGGTGGTTTTGTATATTGTGGGCATTCTAAAAGAGGCTCATAAAAGGAATCCTCTTGGGCCCCACTAGCTGCGCCTAATACACCGGGAATCATACGAGCCACCGCATCAGCTACTACCATAGCAGGCAACTCGCCACCTGTTAACACATAGTCGCCAATTGAAATAGTTTCATCTACTAAATGTTCCTCTACACGATAGTCTACACCTTCATAATGACCACAAATGAGCACCAATTGATCGTACGTCGCTAGTTCACGAGCCTTTTCTTGTGTAAAAGGTTGACCTGTAGGGCCCATAAAAATAACACGACGTCGTATACTTTCACTAGGATTACCAATAAGGCTCATTTCATCACATATCTCATCTGTAGAATAGGCGCTATTAGTTTCGCTATCATATTGAGCAATAACAGATTCTACGGCTTCAAAGATGGGAGGTGCCATCATGAGCATACCCGCACCACCACCATACGGCGTATCATCTACTTGACCATGTTTATTATGACTAAAGTCCCGAGGGTTAGTTACGCCCATAGATAAGCGTTCCGCTTCGATAGCCCGTTTTATGATGGAATGACTAAAAAAAGCATCAAAAAACTCAGGAAATAAAGATACGATATCGATACGCATAGACCGTCCTCTGTACTTATTAACTCACATAAACTCATTAGCATTATCTATATATAGCTATATTATATAACTTTTACCATAATATACCTATATTTAGATAAAAATAAAACCGCCTAAAGGATTATATCCATTCAGGCGGATCTACGATCATCAATTTATTCTCCACATCGATGTCTTTAACGACCTCTTCAATGGCTGCAAATAATTGATCTGGTTCCCCATCTTTGGAAACCACATAGACATCATTAGCACCAGGTTGCAATACATCAGTCACTGTGCCAAGCACATTTCCCTTTGTATCTTGTACTTCAAGACCAATGATATCAAAGATGTAGTAGCGACCTTCTGGTAATTCTACCAAATCTTCACGACGTACTTGAATCTCTTTCTTAGCGAATAATTCAGCCGCGTTGCGATCAGGGATTTCCTTAAAGGATGCTAGTACAAATTGTTTATGAAATCGTGCGGATGCAACGTGGTATTCTTTACCATCGATGTAACAGGCATCCATATGCATGAACCGTTCTGGAAAATCGGTTCTAGGCATAATACGAAGATCACCCCGCACGCCGTGCGGGGCGATGATAACACCTATTGTGATGAAATCGTTATGCTTCATTATTGACGAAACGCAACGATTTTACCGTCTTCTAATAGGATTTCAGCGCCCATCATGGCATCCAAATTATCCCCGATTTTAACGGTAACTGTTTGCTCTAATGTGCCTTGAGGAATTTCAGTTCCCAAAGACAATTCTTGAGCATCTTTCAATTTAGCTGTTACTTCTTCTTTGAAAGCCAAGCGTTTATTTTTCTCTTCGTCGATTTGTTGACGAATCGCAGTAAGACTTGTAGCATCAACTTTAGCCGCATCAGCCAAAATACGTTGAGCTTGGAACTCAATTGCTTCCAAATCTTTATTCACCATATCAAGGCGAGTTTCAAGATCGGATACAATTTTCGCTTTCAAGTCTTCTGTTACTTTTGCTTTTACTGCTACAGGGACACGTAATGTCATTTCTTCCATTGGAATACTCCCTTTTAGACAATATCGACAGATATCTTTTTGTTCTCTTTAATAGCCGCCGCTTTCACCACAGCGCGAATCGCTTTCGCAATTCGTCCTTGCTTTCCGATGACTTTGCCCATATCCTCTGGGGCTACGTGAAGTTCGTAAACCTCCATATTCCCCTTTTGGACCATGGTAACAGATACGGCATCAGGCTGCTTCACTAATGATTTCGCAATTAATGAAATTAATTCTATCATCACAGTATGCCTCTCTATTAATTACTTTTTAGCGTCAGCAAATTTTTGCATAACGCCTTGTTTTTTGAACAAGGAGCGAACAGTGTCAGTAGGCTGAGCACCTTTAGCTAACCAAGCCAAAGCTTTTTCTTCGTCTACATTAACGATAGCTGGTTGTTTAGTAGCATCATATTGACCAATAGTGTCAACAGGACGACCTTCACGTGGAGCACGTGAGTCAGCAACAACGATACGGTAGAAAGGAGCTTTTTTAGCACCTAAACGAGTCAAACGAATTTTTAACATGTGAAATTCACCTCCTTATACTGATATAGGTGGACAGGTTCAGCGCCCCTGCCCATGTATTACATAAACGGTAATTTAGGCATTCCTGGGAAGCCGCCCTTACCGCCACGTAAACCTTGCATGCGCTTCATCATCTTCCGCGCTTCCTCAAATTGTTTCAACAAGCGATTTACATCTTGTACCTGAGTACCAGAGCCTAATGCAATACGCTTGCGGCGAGAACCATTAAGAATATTTGGATTTTCTCGCTCTGCTGCCGTCATAGATGTAATGATGGCCTCAATGCGGCGCACCTCTTTACTGTTCAAATCAAGGTCTTTCAATTGATCCTTAATTTGTCCCATGCCTGGCAACATACCAATAATATTTTGTAATGGCCCTAACTTTCTTACCTGATTCATCTGTTTCAAGAAATCATCCAAGGTGAAATTGTTTTTCGCCATTTTTTTAGCCATTTCACGAGCTTCTTCTTCATCGATAGCGCCTTGAACATTTTCAATCAATGTTTTAAAGTCACCCAAGTCGAGAATACGAGAAGCCATACGGTCTGGATAGAATACATCGAAACCATCCATTTTTTCGCTCACACCAGTGAACTTGATTGGCAAACCTGTTACAGCTTTGATGGATAACGCCGCACCACCGCGCGCATCACCATCGAGTTTAGTAAGGATAACACCATCAACGCCTAATTTTTCATTAAATGTTTGTGCTGTTGTTACCGCATCTTGACCAATCATGGAGTCTACAACGAGTAAAATTTCATGAGGTCGAACAGCTGCTTTGATGTTGGCTAACTCGTCCATGAGAACTTCGTCAATAGCCAAGCGACCAGCTGTATCGATGATAACAACATCTTTCAACATATGCGTGCTTTGCTCTACGGCGCGACGCGCAATGTCTACTGGATTAGCGCCAGGTGTTTCATCAGCAAATACAGGAATGTCGATTTGCTTACCTACAACTTGCAATTGAGTAATCGCAGCTGGACGATATACGTCGGCAGCTACGAGCATTGGATGTTTACCTTGTTTGCGAAGGTATACTGCCAATTTACCAGCTGTTGTAGTCTTACCAGCACCTTGTAAACCAACAAGCATAATAATTGTTGGTGGCTTGCTGGAAATCATGATGCGACTTTGTGTACCACCCAATAAGGCTGTTAACTCATCATTTACGATTTTAATAACCGTTTGTGCTGGATTTAAAGAACCGAATACCTCTTCACCGAGGGCCTTTTCCTTAATGGACTTCACAAAGTCCTTCGCAACCATAAAGTTAACGTCCGCTTCTAATAGTGCTGTACGTACTTGACGCAACGCAAGATTGACATCATCTTCTGTAATTTTGCCTTTCCCTTTCAAGGACTGAAAGGCTTCTTGCAGTTTTTCTGACAAGCTATCAAATGCCATAATATCCCTCCATTTGCGCCAATACTTTTTGTACCTTGGTTTCAGCTAACACCTCTTCAGGCAAGTTCTCTTTCAACTGTGAAAGCAAACCTTCACGCTGTTCATATTGTGCTACCAAGTGTAATTTAGATTCGTAATCGTTTAAAATATGTCGAGCACGCTGTAAATTATCATATACAGCCTGCCGTGATACACCTAATTCCTCGGCAATCTCGCCAAGGGACATATCGTCTTCGTGGTGAAGTTGTAAGGACATGCGTTGCTTGTCCGTCAATAATGGCCCATAGAAATCTAAGAGCAAACTTATAAGTACTCGTTCTTCCATTTCGCCACCTCCATCACTGTCAAGTCATATTACTTTACATATACTACAGCATAAAAAAAGATGTGTCAAGTAGAAATACTTAACACATAATTATGGTCTTGTACTCAACTACTTTTATGTTCTTAAGATAATTACTTTAATGATAATAAATTTTATTTTTTACTTTTATATCTGTAATAAAGTGCTATAATATAGATATCTAATATTTTCAATATAAAGACAGGAGGTATTTTATGAATACCAAACAATATGACCTTATCGTTCTAGGTTTCGGCAAAGCCGGTAAAACATTAGCAGCTAAATTTGGCTCTATGGGCAAATCTGTAGCTATGATTGAAGAAAACCCACTTATGTATGGTGGCACATGTATTAATATTGCATGTATCCCAACTAAAACGATGATTATAGCCGCATCAAAAGGCTTATCTTACGAGCAAGTATTAAACCAACGCGAGGTAGTTACATCTCGTTTACGCAATAAAAACTTCGGTATGTTAGACACAAATGAACATGTCGATGTATATACTGGACATGGTGAATTCATTAGTAATAAAGAAATCGCCGTTACCGCTGGGGAAGATAAAATCGTCTTATGTGGTGAAACAATTATTATTAACACTGGTGCTGTAGC
This sequence comes from Veillonella sp. 20925_1_51, assembly GCF_041431445.1. Classification (NCBI taxonomy): domain Bacteria; kingdom Bacillati; phylum Bacillota; class Negativicutes; order Veillonellales; family Veillonellaceae; genus Veillonella; species Veillonella sp. 20925_1_51. Next base: position 103,690 of record NZ_JAPVXT010000006.1, on the reverse strand, counting down.
GATTAAGCCTAATATTGATGGCATCGACACCGCAACAGGCTTCTATAATAGCACAGAAATTCAACAATTATCCTCTCAACCAAGTACACTAGGCGTCATTGGTGCTGGCCCTATCGGCCTTGAATTCGCTAGCCTATACGCTAAACTAGGTACAAAGGTAACCGTATTTAATATTGAATCTGGCATCTTAAAACGGGAGGAACCGATTGTACAAGAATTAGCTAATGAATACTTGACTGAGCAAGGCATCACTATTCTTAATGATGTAACATTAAACTCTGTATCTAATGATGGCAACAAACCTGTTATCACTGCAGATGGTCAAAACTATACCTTTGATGCTGTTCTCTATGCTACAGGTCGCAGACCGAATACTACAAATATTGGTTTAGAAAACACGGATATTACTACTAATGAACGCGGTGCAATCGTAGTAAATGATACTTGTGAAAGCTCCGTTCCAGGTGTATATGCTGTAGGCGATGTAAACGGTGGTCCGCAATTTACCTACATTTCTCTCGATGACTTCCGCATCGTATTTGGTGCACTTACAGGTAATGGTCACTATACATTAAAAGATCGCAAAAACATTCCTTACACCACCTTCTTAACACCTCCACTCGCTCGTGTTGGTCTTACAGAAGAGGATGCTATTAATAAAGGTTACACTGTTAAAACGAAGGAAATGCTTGTAGCCACTATGCCAAGGGCTCATGTAAATGACAACCTTAAAGGGGCTTTCAAAATTGTGGTAGATGCGGAAAGCAATTTAATCCTCGGTGCTACACTCTATTCCCAAAGTGCCGAAGAATTGATTAACATGATTAAAGTAGCTATGGATAACAACATTCCGTATACATATTTCAAGAACCAAATCTTCACACATCCTACAATGGCAGAAAATTTAAATGATCTCTGTAATTTCTAGGTAAGAATAGTAACTACATAATCTAATATAATAAATAAAAGAGTCTCCTTTAACTTGAATACATAAGTTAAGGGAGACTCTTTTATTTATGCCTAATGATCAATTTTGGATTATTAGTTATTAGTTAGCAATATATAGTTTTTAGTAATTTATCATTAGTTACTCTATTTAGTTCTTTGTAAATAATCTACGAACTACAGATTGCAATTTAGGTGTCAATACGATAGCTACCACAATACCAGCTGCACTTGTAATCAAAGAATATTGAATTTTACTAGCTGCTACGGCTGCACTTTCAAGAACAAACCACCATGCAAGGAAATAACCAAAGGCAGTCCAAATTGTGCCAATAATTAAAGCACTCAAAATACGTGTAAAGGATGCTGTTGGCTTTGTAATGGATGGTGGCAAATAGCCTGCTGTCATACCGCCAACAATAAGGCCCGCAATACCTTTAATAAAGAACGAGAATACAATATACTGTGTATGACCACCAAAAAGATCAAATAATGCGGAGCCAATCGCCGCTCCTAAACCACCATATAAACCACCAAATAGAATGGATGATGTAAATAATGCAGCAGATCCTAAGTGAACCATTGCACCACCCGGTATTTCGATGCGAATTGTTGTTGCTACTGCACATAAGGCAGCAATAAATCCGATATATACAATATCGCGCGTCTTTAATTTCATAATCTAGCTCCTCTCTTTTAGCTGAATAACTATATTTAGTATAACAAATCTCACTCTGTCTAAAAACACTAATTTCATAGGATTTAAATATATAGTCAGATTTAAAATAAAGCACCTATACCATGGTATAGGTGCTTTATAAACTTTAATCAACTCTATCAAATATTATGTGTTATAAGATACAAGTTAAATTAAATCTTAGCTCGTTTCAAGCGAAGGGAGTTACCCACAACTGTAACGGAACTGAATGCCATCGCTGTACCTGCAATCATAGGATTTAATGCACCGATGGCAGCCAATGGAATACCAATGCAGTTAAAGATCAATGCCCAGAATAGATTTTGTTTAATATTAGTCATAGTCTTACGACTGAGGCGTACTGCTTGTACTAGTGTGTGTAAATCATTTCTTACAAGAACAATATCTGCTGCCTCTACGGCAATATCTGTACCACTGCCGATAGCAAAACCAATATCTGCCGTTACAAGAGCTGGTGCATCATTGATACCATCACCAACCATGCCCACTACCAGACCTTTATCTTGTAACTCTTTTACCTTGCTAGCTTTATCTTGAGGCAAGACTTCTGCAATAACGTGAGTAATACCTGCTTGTTTAGCAATATATTGAGCTGTACGGCGATTATCACCGGTAAGCATCCACACATCGATACCTTGAGACTGTAATTCTTTTACCACCTCAATAGTTTCTGGACGCAATTCATCCTCTACAGCCCATAATGCACTGATCACACCATCTACAGCGAGAACAGACACGGAAGCACCTTGTTCTTCATAGTGTAGAATATCGTCTTGGACGGCACTTAGATCATAACCTAATTCAGACATCCAACGGCTATGACCAAGTTGTACAGATACACCTTGATATGCCCCTTGTAAACCTTTACCAGGTACATCACCGAAGCTTTCAAGCTCTACCGCTTTACCTTTATAACCATGATCTTCACCGTAGTAGACCATAGCTTTTGCAATCGGATGCGATGTACCACTTTCAAGGGCCATCATAAGGGACATATTTCTACTTTCATCACCATTATAGTTTTTGAAAGCCGTTACATCGAGAACACCTTGTGTAAGAGTGCCAGTTTTATCCATAACGATGGCATCGAGTTTACCAGCTTTTTCAAGATATTCTGCACTCTTGATGAGAACACCATGCTCCGCACCTAAGCCAGAGCCTACCATAATAGATGTTGGTGTAGCAAGTCCAAGTGCACAAGGACAAGCAATAACAAGCACTGCTGTAGCATTAATGAGAGCTACATTAACAGAATCGCCTACAATAAAATACCATACAAGGCCAGTCAATACAGCGAGGCCAATAACAATAGGCACAAAATATTGAGCAACGATATCTGCAATACGTTGAATACTTGCTTTAGAGGTTTGAGCTTCCTCTACGACTTTAATGATTTGAGAGAGCATTGTATCGGAGCCGATACGTTTTGCTTCCATTGTGAAAGCACCGCTCAAGTTAATAGTCGCCCCAATTACCTCGGAGCCTACTTGTTTTTCTACAGGCAAACTTTCACCGGTAAGCATAGCTTCATCTACAGTAGAATAGCCGTCAGTAATTGTACCATCCACAGGGATTTTTTCGCCTGCACGAACTTGTAAAATATCACCTGCTACAACCTTAGATGTAGGAATATCTACGAACTCACCGTCACGCAATACATGAGCTGTTGCAGGTTGTAAGGCAATCAATTTTTGAAGTGCTTCAGAGGTACGCCCCTTAGCAATTTCCTCTAAAAGTTTGCCAAGAAGAATGAATGTAATGAGCCAAGCTGAGGTTTCAAAGTAAATGCCATGAGGCCCAAGTTCTGGATGGAACTGCCAATTATAAATACTGAATAGATAGGCAACAGTCGTACCCATTACAACGAGAACATCCATGGTAAGGGCGCCATTCTTTACCGCACTCCACGCACTCTTATAGAACATAAGGCCAGGGCCGAACTGAGCAATGGTAGCAAGAATGAACTCTACCCATACTGGCAAGGCTTGAATGCCAAAACGATGTAATGTCATGTTAATCATCATCGGTACGGCCATACAAGCAGCAATGATAAGACGCGTAATATGAGGTTTTAAATTAACCTTTTCTATTTCTTGCTTCGTTTCATCTGCTTCCGTAGCACCGAAACCAATATTCGTAATGGCATCGATAATTTGTTGTGGCTCTACAGTAGAGCTATCTTTGTATTCTACACTCCCCTTTCGAGTGAGTAGATTAACCTTTACAGATTCTACGCCATCGATCTTAGAAACGACGTTTTCAACGCGCTTTACACAAGCAGCACAGTGCATACCTGTAATATCAAACTCTTGTTTCTTCTTGCTCATAGTATCACTTCTTTCTAACATAATCTTCAAAGATATATGTTCCTATATATCTATATAAGTCAGAAACTTATAGTAGATATATCATACATCGCTAACAGAATACTTTATAAACACGTATCATTTAATATATGAACACTTTTACATGAGTATTCATTCATAGGTCTATAATCAATAATAACATAAATTATCATTACGTCAATATCCTACCAAATCTAGAGGACTATTCCTTTTTTATAGGGGATTTAACATCTCCCCACCTATACACAACATTCATAAATAGATTATAATAAAGTGATGATGAATAAACATAAACTTTGATTCCAAAGGAGGTGAAACTATGTGTGAATCAATAAGCCCTATAGTAGAATTCACTTCGGTAGCGAAGGAGTTTCGCCACGAATATGTTGTGGAGAAATCGCGTTTTATCACAACAATATATCCTTGTTCTACAGAAGAGGAGGCGCAGGCTTTTATTAACCGCATCAACAAAGAATTTTGGGATGCCCGCCACAACTGTACGGCCTTTGCATTAGGACCAAAGCAAGAGCAACAACGCTCTTCTGACAATGGTGAGCCTTCTGGTACCGCTGGTAAACCTATGTTAGAAGTACTCAAAAAAACAGGTATTACCAATGTAGCCGTCGTAGTAACGCGCTATTTTGGAGGTATTAAGCTAGGCGCAGGTGGTTTGATTCGTGCATATTCACACTCCGTTGCAGAAACTTTACGTCTTGCCCCTAAAGAACTACACACAACACGAACTCAGTTGCAGGCTACCATCGACTATTCCTTGTATGGGGCTATAGAAAGATATGTGCAAGATCAAAAACTACATTATGAAGCAAGTTTTGGCGAACATGTAGATATTACTATCTTAGTACCTCCTACTGATGTAGAGCGCATACAAAAAGAGCTCCAAGACATGAGTCATGGAGCTGCTACTTGTACTATATTAGATTCTATTGAAGTGGTGCTACCGCTAGAACAATAATCTTACTGATGAGCACATTAATTAGTTATCACTATGGACTAATCCACTTATGCCTTGACTTAGTTCGTGACGTTTTTCATTAGTCAATGGATGAGGCCATACGCGTTCTAGTTGTTTTTTACGACTAAGACCTGTATTATGTGCAGTCATTAATCTACGTGCTTCCCAATTACGAATTGCTTTACCTAATGTTCTTTTTACTACGCCCATGATAGTACCTACTTTCTTAATCACTATATTATATAAAAATTTGTGATAAGGATAGAAAGTTTATTTCAAACACATTATTCTTTCTCTTTCCTTGATAACTATAGTATATATACCATTTTATTAAATGTGAAATTACTATTACTCAGTTCGTTATAAATTTTATTTATCTTATTTTGTGTATAATAGGGAGATTCTATGGATACATCTTACTACCACAATTTTATTACCCTCGTTCAAACGGGCAATATGACACAGGCCGCAGAGATTCTTCATATTACACAACCAGCTTTAAGTAAACAATTAAAATATTTAGAAGCTGAATTTGGGGCTCAACTCATCAATATCAAGCGCGGTCAACGAGGATCGAACTTACAACTTACTGATGCAGGTAAAATCTTCTACGAAAAAGCCCAACAACTATGTTCTATTGAAGAATCTACGTATAATGCGGTACAGCAGTTAAATTCACGCATTGAAGGTACGTTGAGAATCGCAACCTCTGCATCTCGTTCCACACCAATTGTACAACAATATTTACCAGCCTTTTCCATGAAATATCCATCAGTTCACTTTGAAATCTATGAAGGACTGATGACGAATGTAGTTAATCAACTGATTAATGGTAATGCTGAGTTAGGAATTGCTAATATCCAAATGGTAGACACTGACAAATTTGATATTCTTCTCACACAAGAAGAACACTTATATGCTATCTTCCGTCGTGATGTATTCTGGATAGACCGCGAACATGATACAATCACTTGGGATGATATCAAAAAATGCCCATTATCCCTCTCCGGCGGCTCTGTGCGAATGATTATGCAATCTAGCTTGACAGATATGGACCAACTCAATGCCGTTGCTATCACTACAACTAAGAGTTCTGCTATCGAATGGGCATCTTCTGGTAGAACTGTCTCTTTAGTTCCTATGGATGGTAAAGAGCTTGTTAACCATCGTAAAATGGCCCGCATTAAATTACCAGAATTCTCTGGAGATTTCAAAAAAGCATTTATTACCCTCAAAGGACATGCTTTATCTCCGGTAGCACAGCAATTTATTGATTTCTATAAAGCTTATGTATAATTAAATTTCTACATATGATTACTATTATGATATCAACAGTTTCCACGATTGGTATCTACCCTATGTTAGATACCAATACAATACATAAGAAAAGACCTAGTACACTATGTACTAGGTCTTTTCTTTGTCATCTTAATATGTATGGTAAGCCATCTTAAGCTGCACAAGTAAACTTTTAGTCGTTACATTTACTAGATACAAACTATTACTACCCTTGATGCACAGCACCTACTATATCAGTAATACTGTTTAGATTATATTGTTCCACATAATCGCCCATTTCACGAGCAATACGAGAAATCGCCGTGGGATCTACCATTGTAGCAACCCCAACTTGGACTGCTTGTGCACCAGCCATCATAAATTCAACAGCATCAGTGCCTGTCATAATCCCACCAAGGCCCATAATAGGAATATTAACCCCTTTATATACTTGGTGCACCATGCGAAGTGCAACCGGTTTAACAGCTGGCCCAGATAAACCACCATAAATATTACCCAATACAGGTTTACGACGATGGATATCGATAGCCATACCAAGAATGGTATTAATGAGACTGACACCATCGCCGCCACCAGCTTCTACAGCCTTTGCGATTTCCACAATATCCGTAACATTTGGTGAAAGTTTTACAATAACGGGCTTATCTGTTACTTTGCGAACCGCTTTTGTTACCTGTTCTACTACCTTTGGATCTATACCAAAAGCCATGCCTTCACAGGCAACATTTGGGCAAGATACATTAACTTCAAGGCCTGCAATACCATCTACAGATAGTGTTTCTGCCATCCACGCAAATTCCTCTACCGTACCAGCAGACATATTTGCTAGCAATGGTACATCATATTTCTTGAGGTCTGGCAAAATATCTGTAACAAAATGCTCTGCCCCTGGATTTTCAAGTCCAATACAGTTTAATACACCAGATGGTGTTTCTGCAATACGAGTCCCTGGATTACCATGACGACCTTTAGGCGTTAATCCTTTTACAGAAATAGCACCTACTTCATTACTAAGGTCTAAATAACCAGCATACTCAGGGCCATTACCAAAGGTACCAGATGCAGCGATAATAGGATTTTTCATCTTAATCCCACAATAATCTACAGCAAGCTTTGGATTAGGTGTAACGGTGTTATTTAAATCGCGTTCACTCATTAAAAGAACACCTCCTCAGCTGGGAATACAGGACCATCTTTACAAACTTTATAACGTTTGCCACCGGCACCATCACAAGCGCAACCTAAGCAACCGCCTGTACCACATCCCATGCGTTCTTCAAGAGATACTTGGCATGGTACATTGAGCTCTTTAGCAACTTTTGCCACACCCTTCATCATCGGTGTAGGACCACAAGTCATAACAGATGTGAACGTATTGGCGTTAATAAGTTCTGGCATGATCGCTGTAGGGAAACCTTTTGTACCTACGCTACCATCATCAGTAGTGATATGTACCTCTACAGGCGTATCTTTGAATAAGTCTGCCCAGAAGGTTTCACTTTCATTTCTAAAGCCCAAAATAACTTGTGCTTCTTCACCGTTTTGCAAGTGAGACGCGATGCATAGCATCGGTGCAATACCAACACCACCACCAACAAGTAGCATATTATTAGATGTTACAAATGGTTCACCCAAAGGTCCTAAACAATCTAATGTATCACCAGGCACGAGACGTGTCATAATTTCAGTCCCCTTGCCTACGACGCGATACAAAAGGGTAATAGTCCCCTTTTGTACATCGAATCCAGCATAGCTAATAGGGCGACGCAATAATGGCGCCGTAGAGTCCGCTACGCGAACATTACAAAACTGTCCTACCTTTGCTTCTGCTGCCTGTTTTGGTGCGTGAATATCCATAATCCACACATCAGAGCCTATTTGCTCATTGCGAACGACTTCGCCCTGTTCTACATAACCACTCATGGTTTTACTCCAATTCAAAATCTTGTAATGCTTCTACATTGTAGTTAGCATCATCTTTACGGTTTGCTACAACGCGCAATACTTCACGAGCTGTATCAAGACTTGTTAAGCATGGTGTACCCATTTCTACAGCAAGACGACGCAATTGGAACCCTTCACGTTCAGGACGTTTACCTGCCGTCAATGTATTAAGTACAAGATCGACTTTATCTTGACGAATGTGGTCAGCACAGTTGTCATCACCTTCAGAGATTTTGTTAACTACCTTGCAGTCAATGCCATGTTCTTTGAAGTATTTACCAGTACCACCCGTTGCTTCAATGTGATAGCCCAATTCAATAAAGCCTTTTGCTAATTGACTCGCTTCATCTTTATCGCGATCTGCAACAGTCATAAGGATTGTACCATCTTCTGGGATACGCATGTTAGCGCCATTGATTGCTTTAAACAAAGCTTCAGAATATGTGCGACCAATACCCATAACTTCACCAGTAGATTTCATTTCAGGTCCAAGAGCAATTTCTACAAGGCCCATTTTGGAGAAGGAGAATACAGGTGCTTTTACAGCTACATATGGTTTATTAGGTACAAGACCGAGTGGCAAGCCTAAATCTTTTAAGCTTTCACCAAGAGCAATGCGTGTTGCATATTCTACCATATTAATGCCTGTAACCTTAGAAATGAATGGTACAGTACGACTAGAACGAGGGTTAACTTCAATTACGTTAAGTTCACCATCAGCCACGATATATTGAATGTTAAGTACACCTTTAACATTAAGGCCTACTGCAATACGACGTGTATAGTCTACAATTTGATCAATCAATTCTTGGCTCAAATGTTGAGCAGGATAAACGGCCATGGAGTCACCAGAGTGAACACCAGCGCGTTCGATTTGTTCCATAATACCAGGAATACATACGTCAGTACCATCGGAAATAGCGTCAACCTCTACTTCCATACCAACCATGTAACGGTCGATAAGAACAGGATGTTCCTTGGATGCAACTACAGCTTCCTTCATGTATACATCAAGCTCTTTATCGTTGTATACGATTTCCATGGCACGACCGCCCAATACATAGGAAGGACGAACAATCAATGGATATTTCAAGTTTTTAGCTGCTGCTTGTGCTTCTTCATCAGAAGTTACAAGAGCACCTACTGGACGTGGAATACCAAGTTTTGCCAACAATTCATCAAAGCGTTCACGGTCTTCTGCCATATCAATGCTATCTACGGATGTACCGAGGATTTTGACACCACGCTTAGCTAATGGGCCTGCCAAGTTAATCGCCGTTTGACCACCGAATTGAGCAATAACATCAGCTGGTTTTTCTTTATCAATGATTTCCATTACATCGTCCACTGTTAATGGTTCGAAGTACAAGGAATCAGAAATATCAAAGTCAGTAGACACTGTTTCTGGGTTATTATTAATCATAATGGATTGGTAACCCGCTTTACGAAGTGCCCAAGAGGAATGTACGGAGCAGTAGTCGAACTCTACGCCTTGACCGATACGAATTGGACCAGAACCAAGAACTACAACGGATTTTTCACCTAGTGGTTTAACTTCGTCTTCTTGTGCATAAGCACTGTAGTAGTACGGTGTTTTAGATTCGAATTCGGCAGCACATGTATCTACATATTTATAGGTTGGAAGAATGTTCCATTCTTTACGTTTTGCACGAACATCTTCTACAGTTGTATTAGCATAACGAGCGATAACAGAATCAGTGAAGGAATAACGTTTTGCTTTGCGCAATACTTCTTCTGTTAAACCATGTTCAGCTAACGCTTTTTCTACATTAACAATGTTTTTGATTTTCTCAATAAAGAATGTATCAATTTTTGTAATGTAATGAATTTTCTCTACACTAATGCCCTTGCGAAGTGCTTCTGCTACAACATAGATACGTTCATCATCTACTAAATGTAAACGTTCAATCAATTGTTCCATGGACTCATGAGAGATTTTCTTAAGCTCAATATGGTCTAAACCAATTTCCAAGGAACGAATTGCTTTAAGTAAAGAACCTTCTAAAGAACGGTCAATAGCCATAACTTCGCCAGTAGCCTTCATTTGAGTGCCCAATGTACGGTCTGCCAAATTGAATTTTTCAAATGGCCAACGTGGGAACTTAGTTACTACATAGTCCAGTGTAGGTTCGAAGCATGCTTTTGTTTCGCCAGTTACAGCATTTGTAATTTGATCCAATGTCATGCCTACTGCAATTTTTGCAGCTACCTTCGCAATTGGATAACCAGTTGCTTTAGATGCTAATGCAGAGGAACGGGATACACGAGGGTTTACTTCGATAACGATATATTCATTGCTATTAGGATTCAAGGCGTATTGTACATTACAACCACCTTCGATTTTCAAATAACGAATGATTTCTACAGATGCAGTACGGAGCATTTGGTATTGAATATCGTTCAATGTTTGGCTTGGTGCCACAACGATGGAGTCACCAGTATGTACGCCAACAGGGTCGATATTTTCCATGTTACATACAATGATACAGTTATCTGCACTATCGCGCATTACTTCGTATTCGATTTCTTTCCAGCCTGCTACAGAACGTTCTGCTAGGATTTGGTGAATTGGTGAGAGTTTCAAACCACGGCGTGTGATTTCATACATTTCATCTTCGTTATGCGCAATACCGCCACCAGTACCACCCAATGTATAGGCAGGACGGATGATGATAGGATAACCAATGCGATTAGCAAAGGCTACAGCTTCTTCAAGATCGTTAAAGATATCGGATTCAGGAACTGGTTGGTTGATTTCCTTCATCGCTTCTTTGAAGAGCTCACGGTCTTCGGCTTGTTTGATTGCTTCAAGAGTTGTACCAAGAAGTTTTACACCGTATTCTTCTAATATGCCAGCTTCAGACAATTGTACGGCCATATTAAGACCTACTTGGCCACCTAATGTAGCCAATAAGCCCCAAGGGCGTTCTTTTTTGATTACTTCTGTTACGAATTCAAGACTAATTGGTTCTACATATACGCGGTCTGCAATATCTGTATCAGTCATAATTGTAGCAGGATTGGAGTTAACCAATACTACTTTATAACCTTCTTCACGAAGGGAACGGCATGCTTGTGTACCAGCATAGTCAAACTCTGCAGCTTGGCCGATAATAATTGGACCAGAACCAATTACAAGTACTTTTTTTGCTTCTGTGGTCATATTATTTTCCCTTTCTCATTAAGTCTTCAAATTCGTCAAATAAATATAGATTATCAGTAGGTCCTGGGGACGCTTCTGGGTGATATTGTACAGAGAAAATAGGCAATTCTTTATGGCGCATACCTTCTACAGTGCCATCATTTACACTGCGATGTGTAATTTCTACAAAATCTGGCAAGGAAGTATCATCTACTGCATAGCCATGGTTTTGAGATGTAATATATACACGGCCTGTACGTAAATCTTGTACTGGATGGTTAGAGCCACGGTGACCAAACTTCAATTTAAATGTTGTACCACCATAGGCTTGTGCCAATACTTGATGGCCCATGCAAATGCCGAAGATAGGTTTTTTACCGAACAATTTCTTTACCTCTTCTACAGCATAGCCAAGATCTTGAGGGTCTCCAGGGCCGTTGGATAAGAATACACCATCTGGATTTGCTGCTAACACATCTTCAGCCTTAGCATCTGCAGGGAACACTGTTAATCGGCAACCAGCTGCTTCTAAAGAACGAAGGATATTTTCCTTTACACCATAGTCCATTACAGCTACATGGAACTCTGCATTTTTATCGCCACGCATACCTTGCCATTTTGTAGTTACACGCATAACTTGATCTGTTGGCAAGTCTTGTTTAAATAATTTTTGGATATCTTCCATAGGGTAATCAGAACGTACAAGTACGCCTTTCATTACACCATGATTACGAAGAACACGTGTAATAGCACGTGTATCTACATCATAAAGGCAAGGGATTCCGTGTAAACGAAGATACTCACTAAATAGGCCTTCATTTTGCCAGTTAGATGGGAAATCACACAGTTCGCCTACGATAAAGCCTTTACAATATGGTTTAGGACCTTGAGTAATAGCATTCAATGTACCATAATTACCAATCAAAGGATATGTTAATGTAATAATTTGATCTGCATAGGACGGGTCAGTCAAGATTTCTTGATACCCTGTCATACCTGTGTTAAATACAACTTCCCCTAATGTAGGAGCGCCACCTAATAAGGAACCTTCAAACACGGAACCATCTTCAAGAACTAACTTGCCTTTCATTATAAGACTACGCCCTCCTTCATAACTACTTTGCCATCAACTACTGTGAGTTTGGCCTTACCGGTAACAGTCATACCATCAAATGGGCTGACTTTGCCTTTTGTATAGAATTTATTGCGATCTACTGTCCACTCTTCAGTTGTTGAGAATACAGTAATGTCTGCTGGTTTACCAACTTCAAGAACACCTGCATCAAGGCGCATTAATTCAGCTGGACGTGTACTCATATAGTATACAACTTGGTCGATGCTAAGTTTATCTGGACCATATGCATTAGTAATAACCGCTGCCAAAGATGTTTCGAGACCACTGAAACCATTTGGTGCACAGCAGAACTCATGGTCTTTTTCTTCATACGCATGTGGTGCATGGTCTGTAATAATTGCATCAATTGTGCCATCTTTCAAGCCTTCTAATAATGCTTGGCGATGATCTTCGGATCGAATTGGAGGAGCCATTTTGAACGCTGGGTTATATTCGCGTAAATATTCATCTGTGAAAGATAAATGTTGGCTTGTAACTTCACATGTTACATTAAGACCTTTTGCTTTTGCACGACGAACCATATCCACAGTATTTTTACTACTTACGTGAGCAATATGAATGTGACCACCTGTCATTTCAGACAACAAGATGTCACGAGCAACAGCCAAATCTTCAGCTACTGCAGGACGACCAATAACACCTAATTCATAGGAAACGATACCTTCATGCATATGACCATTTTTAGTCAATGTAATGTCTTCTGCATGGTCGATAACCATTTTATTGAACATGGAGGAGTATTCTAAGGCACGACGCATAAACGCGGCATTTTCTACATAGTGACCATCATCAGAGAAGGCTACTACACCGGCTTCTGCCATATCTCCCATTTCAGCAAGTTCTTTACCTTCAAGGCCTTTGGATACAGCACCAATAAATTCTACTTTCACAACGCCAGTGAGTTCAGCCTGTTTTTGTAAACCTCTTACGAGTGCAGCATTATCTACAACTGGGTTTGTATTAGCCATAGTGACTACACGTGTGAAACCACCAGCGGCAGCCGCTTGTGTACCAGAGTGGAAATCTTCTTTAGCTTCTTGGCCTGGTTCACGCAAATGTGTGTGAATATCGATAAGACCAGGTGCTACGATAAGACCTGTTGCATCATATACTTCAGCACCTTCAGCACTTAAGTTTTGACCGATGGCTGCAATTTTACCATCTTTTACGAGAACGTCTGCTACTTCGTTTTGTTTTTTTGCCGGATTAACTACCGTACCATTTTTAATAAGCAAGCTCACTACCGTCACCTCCGATAATAGTTAAGTACAATACAGCCATACGTACAGCTACGCCATTACGTACCTGTTCTTGAATTACGGATTGATCAGAATATGCTACATCTGGTGCAATTTCAAGGCCACGGTTCATAGGACCTGGATGCATTACCATCACATCATCTTTAGCCAATTTCAATACATCATTGTTAATACCAAAGATACGTGCATATTCTCTATTTGTAGGATACAACGCAGAATGAATACGTTCTAATTGAATGCGAAGTACGTTAACCACATCTGCATCAGCCACTGCTTCACGAATATCGTGGTGTACGGTAACACCTAATTTTTCGAGCTCTGGATATACCATAGTACGAGGACCAGCCAAATGTACTTTAGCACCCATTTTTGTAAGGCCATAAATATTAGATCTTGCTACACGGCTATGCATAATATCGCCTAGAATAACAACTTTTAGACCTTCAATAGATTCTTTTTTCTCTAAAATGGAGTACATATCTAATAATGCTTGTGTTGGATGTTCATGAGCGCCGTCACCAGCATTGATGATGATAGGATCTACTGCTTTAGTCGCATATAGAGGAGCCCCTTCTGCACTATGACGCATTACGATAGCATCTGTGCCCATATAGGATAATGTTAGCAAAGTATCACGGAAGCTTTCACCTTTACCCATGGAAGAACCACTAGGAGAAAGATTAATAACGTCAGCCCCTAAATATTTGCCGGCCAATTCAAAGGAACTACGGGTACGAGTACTTGGCTCCATAAAGAGGTTAACAATAGATTTCCCCTTTAAAAGTGGAACCTTCTTGTCATCAGAAAGAACGATTTTTTTCATTTTTTTTGCCACATTTAAAATCAATTTGATTTCTTCAGGTGACACATTTTGCAAACCTAATAAATGTTTGCCTTTTAGGCTAACTTGTCCCATGATTTCCTCCTAACTCACGTAACAAAAAAGACCTTTTGCCCAGGGCAAAAGGTCAAATAGTTTGCACAAAGAAGCCCTTATGGGGCGCTTCAACTATATTCCTTTCTCAGCCTCTCTGGACTAAATTAAAAGGTTTTGTAATATGCAATGGTCTCTCGTACCATGGATGCATTTTCTTTATTTATTGTACTGAATCTGCCCTTGAAAGTCAATGTGAAAGCAAAAGTTCATAAGTATTTTAAAAAGAGGACAAACCCTCAAAAGTGGCTTGTCCTCTCTATACTTCACAAATTGTTTCCTTATAATCCATCTATAATTAGATACAAATAATTTTCATTATTATAAGCTAATATTACTGACCCATAGGATATAATTTTGGTGGATTTTGATCATCATTTTGTTGACCTTGCTGTGAACTATAAGGAGCTTGACCTTGTTGACCATCAGTCATTGGATTTTGCTGTACATATTGTTGATTTTGTTGTGGTTGCCGTTGGTCACGACGACGTGTATTTTGAGATGCAGTCGGTCTAGGTTTAGTCAACTCATCAATAGATACAGCATTTGGAATAGTTACACTTGGTGTATCCTCATGTACATCATCAAGTTCGCCGAAGGAAGGTCCTGTTTTAGCAGCTTGTGCTGCCTTACGTTCTGCCTCAATTTGTTGACGTGCAAGTTCTGCGCGACGACGAGCATTTTCTTGTTGTTCTTTGACACGTTGAATCGCTTCAGCTCGCTCTTTTGCTTTACGTTCAACTTCGGCTTGCGCAAGAGCTTGCTGACGTGCTTCTTCCGCCTTACGTTCCGCTTCTAAGTGAGCTTGGTAACGTTCTTCAGCAATGCGTTTTGCCTCTGCCGCTTGGCGTTCAGCCTCTGCACGTTCTGCAGCCAATCTAACTTGCTCTGCTTTACGTGCCTCAGCAGCTATACGTACTTCTTCGGCTTTTCGCGCTTCTTCTGCTCGTCTAGCCTCTTCTATACGGCGTGCTTCCTCTGCTCTACGAACCTCTTCTGCACGTTTTGCTTCTGCTGCAATTCGAGCTTCCTCTGCCTTACGAAGTTCTTCTGCTCGTTTTGCTTCTGCTGCAATTCGAGCTTCCTCTGCTTTACGCAATTCTTCCTGACGTTTTGCTTCAGCAGCAACGCGAGCTTCTTCAGCTTTTTTTGCCTCTAACGCTGCCTTTTCTGCTGCCCGTTGTGCTTCAAATCGAGCCTTGGCTTCTGCGGCTTGTCTAGCTTCTTCAGCTTTACGAGCGGCTTCAATACGAGCCGCTTCTATTCTACGTTCTTCTTCAAGACGTTTCGCTTCTGCCGCTACACGAGCTTCCTCCGCTTTACGGGCCGCTTCTAAACGATCCACCTCAGCCTTTCTTGTAGCTTCAATACGCGCCATTTCTGCTTTACGTTCTTCTTCGGCCTTACGTGCTTCAGCTACTTTTCGATCAAGCTCAGCTTTTCTTTCAGCTTCTAGTCGTTTAGCTTCTTCTGCTTGGCGCATTTCTTCAGCTTTTTTAGCTTCTAATGCAGCTTTTTCTTTTGCAGCTTGTGCTTCTTGAGCCGCCTTCAATTCAGCAGCTTTGCGATCAGCTTCAGCTTTTTCTGCCATTTTACGCTCAATTTCAGCATGTTTAGCTTCTGCAGCCTTGCGTGCCATTTCTGCTTTTTCAGCAGCTAATTTAGCTTCTTCTGCTTTTTTACGAGCTAATGTTTCCTCCGCTTCTTTTGATTTTTTAAGTTGAGCTTCTTTTTTAGCTTCAGCAGCTGCTTTATCACTTAACTTTTTAGTTTCTTCATGAGCGATATTCTCTGCCTGCTTACTAGGTGTCAATGTGGATTTTGTAGTATCTACAGTACCTTTATTGCTATCTTTACTACCTATAGGGCCTACCGGAATTTGCGTAGTCCCTTGAGTTGGATGACCTAAACTATCTTTTACATCCTTAGGAACATTAACAGCAATAGTTTGATGTTTTTGTGGATTCGCAAGAGATTCAGGAATTAACAAAAACCGTATCGGCAAGTTAGATGCCCCTGCAGGCATAAAGTTTAATGTTAATAAATCACCTGCGTTATAGTTACCCATGATGCGACTATCTAAAATAGTTCCATCCCCAAGTGCAGAGATACCATCAGAACCGCCAATATGATAGGTTCGTGTATCTGTTTGACCGCGACGAGCACCTTGTTGGTGTAATGCTTTCACCGTAAAGGAACCAGAATAGGGACCACCAAGAGGGTTAAAATACAATCTAAATGGTTCATTACCTTTTGTAGGAATTTTTAAAGTATATGAGACACCATAGTTACCACGGTCACGAACAAATGCTTTATTTTGCATTTCGTCTACACCGTTGATAAACATATCTTCACGATCATTACCGATTTCTACAAAAGCACCACCTAATGTCGTATCAAATGGTGTAGTAACCTCCATATTACGCTTAGACCCAGTATAGGTACCACGCAACTGAATTTCATCAATAGGCAAATTTTTCGCCCAATGAGATGCATCTACAGCATCCATCCCCATAGGCAACATCATAACACGAGCAAAGATTGGTGCCTCTGTTTTAATATCTACGATACCGGTAAATAATTCATCTCGATATACTGGTGTATTTTCCAAATCACTAAAGATTAATTGGCGCCCTTGTGGCGGAATACTTAGCGAATATAAAGGTCTCGCATTGGGACTTTCATCTAAAGGATGCTCTAAGTCCTTCCGGGATAAATCACGACCAGCAGCAAAATAATCTGGTGTGGCCACAGATTTCAACTGTCTCATCACATGAACAGTATTGGGATACGCCGATTGATTCTCCAATACGATAGCAATCTTATGGGGCTGATCCATTTCATTTACATGGTAAAAATAGATACGACCATTTCCATTAATTGTACCTGCACTAAGTGTACCACCTACTGGTCCTACATATTCAGGGCTATCTGATAGTAGCAATGTATCCGTTTGAGACACCAAACTTGGTGGCAACGGAGAAAACTGAAAATATCCAATTGATTGTAAATCTATATCACGAGCCTCTACATGGCCTGTAAGAGCAGCCATGGCGGCCATCGCTGCGGCTACACAATATTTTGATTTATAAGAAAACATATATTAATACCTCTATATTTCTTCAAGCCCCATAGGGTCATATGTAAGTGCTAATGCTTCGATTTTCTTTAAACGATGTCCAATACCCGACTTAGATAATTCGCCATCCATCAATTCTTCAAGTTCTTTCAGACTCGCTTCTGGATTGTCCCATCTCAATCTTGCTACAATCCGCAACTTTTCAGGCAATTCATCAATACCAATTTCTCTATCGATAATTCGAATAGCCTTTACCTGGCGTACTGCAGCATCTACAACCTTTTGCAAATTTGCAGTCTCACAGTTTACTTGTCGATTAATTTGATTTCGCACAGTTTTCATTATGCGCACGTTTTCAAATTCCATCAGTGCTGATTGAGCACCCATAATTTGCAAACAACTCGTTACAGCGTCCCCTTCTTTAAGATATACTACATACTCTTCCTTACGCTCAGTCAAACCTGCATGAATATGAAATAACCGCAATACATGTATAATTTCCTTTGCAAAATTCTCATTCCCCGTCATAAACTCGAGATGATAGTCACTTTGTGGCTTATTAACAGATCCACCGCCTAAAAAGGCACCCCGTAAAAAAGCACGTCGTGCCTCCATAGATTTAAGCCAACTACGAGGAATTTGTTCAGTCACAGGCCATAAAGCAAGATCTTCTAACGCCTGTCGCCCTTCTATAGATGGCTCTACAGATAAAGTATACATATTTTTCTTGCGCAAGTTTAGTCCTTGTCGTACTAATACATTGGTAGGTAATTCATATTGTTTTTTTAATATGCCTAACAAGCGACGAGCTACTGCATTATTTGCAGTAGCCAATCTAATACCAACAGCACCCTTCATCCCCAGAATGATAGATCCACCCATGCGCAATAAGCAAGATGCTTCAATTTTCATGGCCAAATCTGCATCACTAGAGGATTCATATTGGCATAATTCATTTTTTACATCTTCAGCAAATGACATAGGTATCCCTTCTCATTAATGATCATCTCGTTGGAGATAGTACTCTAGGATATGTGGTTCAGTATCTGATTGCATAGCATGCACAATATCCATAATTACTTTACCTAACCGTTCAGGATCATGAACAGCCGGCTTTTTAGGACTTATCAATGTAGCCCGAATCGTACGTATTCCTTTAGCTTGTAGCTTCTTAGTATCTAATACTACAGGCTCTGAACCTACAGCACTATATTGTTCTACCATTTGAATTGGTAAAGGCCCATCGTTAGCAAGTACAGTATCTACAATGCCTTCACCACCATGTGCAATGAGAGCCTCCACATGATCACTTAAGGTATAACCTGTAGTTTCACCAGGTTGAGTCATAACATTAGCAATGTAAATTTTATTTGCCTTACTAGCGCGTACATGAGATGCAATTTTATCAGTTAACAAATTCGGAATAATACTTGTATATAAGCTACCCGGGCCAAAGATGATAACATCTGCTTCATCGATAGCACGTAACGCAGCACCTTCTGGTTTTGGCTGTGCTGGCTCACTATACATATGGCGAATGCGTTTACCAGAATTAGGAATATTACTTTCACCTTCTACGATAGTACCATCGGTCATCTCCGCTACTAATTTAATGAACTCAGTAGACGACGGAATTACACGACCTCGTACACGCAACAATTTACTAGCCGCTTCAAGCGCTTCCTCCACATCGCCATCATATACTTGAGCAAGTGCTGTGATAAAGAGGTTACCAAAACTATGCCCAGATAGCTCATTTTCCCCTTCAAAGCGATAACGGAAAAGATTTTCCATAACCCCTTCTTGTTCAGCTAATGCAATCAAGCAGTTTCTCAAATCGCCAGGAGCAATCATTTTAAAATCTTCACGCAAGCGCCCCGATGAACCACCATCGTCAGCTACGGTTACAATAGCAGACAAATTAGAGGTGTGTATTTTTAATCCACGTAATAAATTTGATAGCCCTGTACCACCGCCGATAACAACGATCTTAGGACCTTTATCGAGGCGTATATTTTGGAAAATAATATCTGACACCTTACTATCAGGATTAGGTAATACAGCACGAATAATCGTTTTAATAACCTTACTCGTACCGATTAACATTAACACAGCGCCAATCGATAGTACAACAGCGCCTACAGCAATGAGCACATTATAATTGTAAAAGCCCGTCATATTATAAGAAAAGGCTAATACAATATCTTCAAGAACGGCAAGCCATTGATAATTAAATATCAATGAAATGCCTATGATTAAAAGACCTACACCACAACTAAATAGGGCAAGCCAACGTTTTATATTTAGGCCCGGAATAAGCCACCGAAACCATCTTTTTCGCAACATATGAACCCCTATCTAGTTACCAAATGTTTTAATTTCATGAGGATTATAATCTTCTTCTACATTATTTTTCATCATATCTCGATGTTCTACAGAAACGCGATAGCCGTTTTCTAATAGATGCGAATATAATGCTTCTGCCATAGCCACAGATCGATGCATACCACCTGTACAGCCTACAGCAACGATAAATTGAGACTTCCCTTCTTGTTCATAATTAGGCACAAGAAAATCAATGGTATCAAAATAACGCTTTTTAAATTCCTCTGTAACTTCAAAAGAATGAATATATTCATTTACAGCTTTCACACGACCTGTTTTATGACGGAAATCTGGAATGTAGAATGGGTTTGGTAAAAATCGAACATCCCAAACCATATCCGCATCCAATGGTAATCCATATTTAAAGCCAAAGCTTACAACTGTAATAGACATGCCATGCCCTTCATCAACTTGAGTAAATCGTGTTTTTAAATACTCTTTGAGGCTCGCAGTTTTCATATTCGTTGTATCAATAATGAAGTCTGCTTTATGTCGTACAGAATTTAATATCTGACGTTCTTCTTTCAAACCTGTAGTGATCATCCCATCTGGAGCCAGTGGATGGCTGCGACGACTTTCTTTATATCGTCTAATTAACGTCTCATCTGTGGCATCCATAAAGACAATTTCATAATCTACCTTCATTTCTCTTAATGTTTCAAGAGATGATGAAAGAGCTTCAAAGAATTCACCACCGCGAATATCTACGACTAAAGCTACACGGTTTGTACGTTCTCCACCTTGTCGACAAATTTCACTTAGCTTAGGAATCAGTATAGGAGGAATATTATCAATACATAGATAGCCCATATCCTCTAATGCTTGTAGAACCTGAGTTTTGCCGGCACCAGACATGCCTGTAACAATTAATAAACGAAATGCTTCCATAGTTTTACTCCATTATAAAAGATTCTTTTCTATCCAGTGAGCTACACCATCTTCATTATGATGACCACATACTTCATTAGCCACAGATTTTACATGTTCTGTTGCATTTGAAACAGCTACCGAATATCCCGTTTCACTTAACATAGAAATATCGTTCTCTGCATTTCCAAAGGAAACTATATTTTCAAGACTAAGATTATTATCTAGAGCTAATTGAGCTAATGCACGCCCTTTTGATACATTCGGTGCAGTGATTTCGAGGAAATCTCGTTGACTACGCACTAATGTAACTTGATTACCAACTAATGGGGTCAAGATATCAATAATTCTATCGATTCCTTCTTCTGTATCGATAGCAATGAGCTTATTGGGTTCTGAAGAAAGTGTATAAATTGTATCCCCTAAAAACTCAGCTACAGCCCCTGTTTGCTGTTCATAATGATCGGATTGCCAATTTTTATGATGACACAGTAAATGATCATCTACGTACGATTGTATATGCCAACTATATTGTTGACCGAGTTGAAAAACACGATGTACTACATCTATAGGAACAGTTTGTTCAAATAGCTTATATCCCGTTTCTAACTCCTGGATTAAACCACCAGAGAACAGTATCATAGGAACATTACCAAGTTGTAATGCTAATCCAATTGGTTTTGCCGTTTGATACATGCGTCCAGTTGCAATTGTTATACCAATTCCCTTCTGCTGCAAGCGATGCAATACATCAACTGTATACGCAGAAACTGTATTATCACTTCGAACTAACGTCTCATCACAATCGATGGCTACCATTTTTATATGAGAAAAAGAAGGATTCATTCTTACCTCCTTCACAAGAAAATCTAATACTCTTTATTATACCATTTATAATACTTATATAGATAGAAATATACAGTAATCCTTTATCAAAAATATTTTACACCTCCCAGTAATAAAGCTAATAAATGATCAAATTAAAGATAAGTATAATTTGTATATAAATCGATCTATAATTATCAAAATTGCATAATAAAAGGCATTCTATATCAATTTGTTATAGAATTTTATATATTAACCATAAAAAAAGAGACTCCCGAAGGAGTCTCTTTTGTATTGATAACTATCAAATTAGAATTTGTAGTTAAGGTCTGCACGGTAGAAGTCGGAAAGATCAGCACCGTCTTGAGTTTTCCAGTCGAAGCCGTAGTTAGCGGACAAACCAACATTGTTTTGCAATGCATAGTTAACGGAAGCCATCCAACCTTTAGCATCTGTAGTGTAAAGGTGGTTGTAAGTAGTATCAACGATAGGAGCGTTAGCTTTTTGGTTGAAGTATTGGCCTTTAACATCCCAAGAACCTTTTTTAGCGATGTTGTAGTTACCATAGCCAAGACCTGCAGTCCAAGCTTGAGAGTCGTCTACATGGGAGTCTTTCAACCATTCACCACCAACCCAAACTTTGTCGAAGTTAGCATTAGCGTTGAAGCCGTAGATGTTTTTGTAACCATTAGAGCTATCTTGGTTTACACGATCGTAGAAACCACCAACCATAGTGTGTTTACCTACTTTACCGTTCAAGCCAAGGTAAGTGTTAGTTACGTTAGCTTCTTTAGTTAATTTGTTAGTAGTTGCACCAGCGATAATACCATTGTCACCGGATACCATGTAACCGTAAGCTGCTTGGAAGTTAACTTTATCGTTACCAGCGTTCAATTGAGCACCGTCGAATGTGCCATCGAATGCAAGACCGCCACCAAGAACTTGGTTGAAACGACCTGCTTTTGCAGATACGCGTTCACCGAATTTGTGGTTTACATAAGCGCGGTCGATTGTAGCGTTTGCATTACCACCATTTTCAGAGTTACCTAATTCGAAGTTGCCAGAAGTCAAACGAACTACAGCGTCAGTGCGATCGTTTACTTTTGCGTTGAATTGTACACGTGCACGAGCGTCGAATTTGGAGTTAGCATGTTCAGCATCACGGTAACGAAGACGAGCATCACCAGTAACTTTTACGTTACCAACGCGGTCTTCCAAGCGAGCTACACGAACGCCCAAGTTGTTCAATTCGTTGGAGAATTCATCAGCCAAACGGTTGATCATAGCTTGTTGTTCAGCGTTAGCGCGGTCTTGGTTAGCCATAGCTTTAGCTACCATTTGAGCCATTTCGTAACGAGTGATGTTGTTTTGGCCTTTGAAAGTGCCATCTGGGTAACCATTAACGATACCAGCGTTTGCCAATTGGGAAACTGCTTGGTATGCCCAAGAATCTGGAGTTACATCGGAGAATGGGTTAGCTGCGAATGCAGTAGTTACACCCAAAACTGCTGTTGCTGCAAAGATTGCTGCGAATTGTTTTTTCATAGTTGAATTCCTTCTTTCTGAAAAATAGAAATATAAAATGTTACAAGTCATAACATTCACATTCTACTCTGTTCTTCAGATTAAGAATTTTTGGGAGTGTCCACGTTTCCTCGCCACATTCTACATCGAAGTTCTTCGTTTCATGTGTTTGTTACTTCTTGTAGGGTGATATTAGCATAACCAAATTTTCGTGTAAACCCTTTTTTCTCAATATAATTCTCATTATAAAAATTTTATAATTTAAAATGCCCCAAAATTCACGTATTATCTACATTTATGCGATATATATTTTTTTACTAAAAATATGAAATTTATCTTTTTTTGTATTAAATGAGATTTATTATCATATACATTATTAAGTTTTACTAATTAACGATACATCTATTAATTAGTTAAGGCCTATTTTATGCATAAATAGTTCATAAACACCTCATACAATATATTGTGGAATAGATCAATATACATACTAATCAAATAAATTTTTACCTTTTACTATATATAGATTTATTTTACTATATATATACTATTATATACAAAAGAAAATATTATCTCTTTATATACAACAAAAAAAGACTTCCGAAGAAGTCTTTTTTGTTTGTGAGGGAATTAGAATTTGTAGTTTAATTCTGCACGGTAGAAATCGGAAAGATCATTACCTTTTTGGTCTTTAGAGTTGAAACCATAACCTGCAGATAAGCCTACGTTATCTTGTACTGCGTAGTTTACGCTAGCCATATAACCTTTGTAACCATTAGATGTATTTGTTAAGTCATATGCTTGATCCCAAGTGGAGCTTACGATTGGAGCGTTTGCTTTTTGGTTGAAGTATTGACCTTTTACATCCCATGTACCTTTTTTAGCGATGTCGTAATTACCATAACCAACACCTGCTGTCCAAGCTTGGGAATCATTTACGTTGGAAGCTTTCAACCATTCACCACCAACCCAAACTTTGTCTTTACGGAAGTCTGCATTGAAGCCGTATACGTCTTGGCTATCAGAGTTTACTGTGGAACCGTTATGGTTCAAGTTACCGCTAGATAATTTAGAGTAGAAGCCACCAACTGTAGATTCTTGACCAACTTTACCTTTAACGCCTACATAAGCTACGGAAGGGTTATCGGATTTAGAGTTACCATCAGCAGCACCTGCCATCATGTAACCATAAGCACCTTGTACTTGAACTTTATCATTGCCTACATTCAATTGAGCACCGTCGAATGTATCATCGTACATTAAACCGCCACCAATTGTTTGTTGGAAACGACCACCTTTTGCGGATACATGATTACCAAATTTGTGATCTACATAAGCACGATCGATTGTTGCATCAGCACCTTTTGTAGAATCACCGAATTCGTAATTACCTTTTACACGAACAACAGCTTCTGTTTTATCATTAACTTTACCGTTGAATTGAACACGTGCACGGCCATCTGTTAAGGATTTGCTGTTAGCTTTGTAAACGCCTTTATCTTCAGAGCCTTGGTAACGGATACGAGCATCACCAGTTACTTTTACATTACCTACGCGATCTTCCAAACGAGATACGCGTACGCCCAAGCTATTCAACTCATTGGAGAACTCATCTGCCAAGCGGTTAATCATTGCTTGTTGTTCTGCATTAGCACGATCTTGGTTAGCCATTGCTTTAGCTACCATTTGAGCCATTTCATAACGAGTGATATTGTTTTGACCTTTGAAAGTGCCATCTGGGTAACCATTAACGATACCAGATTGTGCTAATTGAGATACTGCTTGGTATGCCCAGCTATCTGGAGTTACATCGGAGAATGGGTTAGCAGCGAATGCTGTTGTTACACCTAATACTGCTGTTGCTGCAAAAATTGTTGCGAATTGTTTTTTCATAATGAATTCCTTCTTTCTTATAAATAAGAATTTATATTATCAGAAGACATTCACTGTATAAGTGGTATAACTATGAAAGATATATTAGGAGTGTCCACGTTTCCTCGACTATATTATCTATCACAGCCTCACCTCTTTATTAGTGGTGCCTTGCTGTGATTAGAATATATCACCGTCCAAATTATTTGTAAAGCATTTTATACAACTAAATTTGATGAAATTTCTTTCATGAATAAAAATAAACCTATAAACATAGATTTCTCCTGTATTTCTCAAAATTTAATTTTGTACAATTTCATTTTATTTATCTAAAATTCATGTGTATTAGATGATAAAGCCACACTTTTTAATTATTAAAAATAATAAACTTTATATTATTTAATATGTAAAACTAATATATCAGACTAAAATATAATTATATTCCCCTTTTCTATTATTAATATCTTTATTTTCTCTCTCTAATTTTTATTAGTAATAACCTTATCAATGCCATTCATCATATATTTTCGCTTAAAATATGTCATTAAAACTATTAAGCTATAAATAACCCATTATTTAAATACAAAAAGCCTCTCTATAGTAATTACTACTATAGAGAGGCTTTTAGAAGCATTAAATTGCATAGGATACAAAACCTAGGACGTGATCAACTGGAACAGGACCAATGAAACGACTATCACTAGAATGATTTCGGTTATCCCCCATCACAAATACATGTCCTTCAGGAACTGTAACAGGTGTAGAACGTGTATAATTCATTTTTGTATCTTTGGTATATGGTTCTTGTAATTGTTCACCATTACGCCATACATGACCATCTTTAAACTCTAATACATCACCAGGACGACCGATAACGCGCTTAACCCATACATCATTTGTTTGAGCAGCTTTATTAAAGACTGATGCATAGTTCATCAATGGTTCTTCTACATCATCTACCCAAGTACGTGCGCGATTAACACGACTATCAATGATTACAATTTGACCATAATTTGGCATTTCATTCATAATATGATGCCATTTCGTTACAATTAAATATTGGCCATTGTGTAATGTATCCTCCATTGATTCACCAGATACACGTGTTGGTTGAATCAAGAAAATATGAATTACCATGGCAATAATTAATGCCAATACAATGGCATAAATCCAATCTAATATTTCTTTTACTATTTTATTACTCATATTAACCCCTTAATGACCGTTCTTTGTAAATCTACCACCAAATACATCATGTACATCTTGAATCGTAATAAATGCCGATGGATCTACTTCATAAACAGTATTTTTTAACCTCATAATTTCAAGTCTTGTTACTACAGAATATAAAACATGCTTAGGTTGCTTTAAATAGCCCCCTTCACCATACATAATTGTAACACCACGATTAAGGTTCGCATTTAATGCATCTGCAAGATTCTTAGAGTTCTCTGCATCTGTAATAATCATTACCCCTTTAGATTCATCAAGGCCTGTAATTGTAATATCGATCATCTTATAAGCAATGAAATAAGCGATTAAGGAATACATAGCACTATTCCAACTATATACAAAACCTGCGGCACCAAGAATAATGAGATTCATGGCCATTACGATTTCACCAACGGAGAAAGTGGAACGTCTATCAAAGATGATTGCCACAATTTCAGAGCCATCTAAAGAACCACCATTACGTATTATGAGGCCTACCCCAATACCTAAAATGATACCACCAAAGATAGAACCTAAGAATGGATCTGTTGTGATAGGTGTAAAATCATGAGCAAAGGTAGAGAAAATTGCCATCCATACGATAGAAAATAGTGTAGAGAAAGTAAAGTTTTTGCCATTAGCTCTATAGCCAATATATAAGAAAGGCAAGTTAAAGAGTACGACGAAAATACTAAAAGAAATTCCGGAAAGCTCTGCAGCCATCAAGGAAATACCAACTACACCACCATCGATGATACTATTCGGTACTAAAAATAAATCTAAGCCTATAGTATAAATTAGAGCCCCTAAGATCATCATTAAGCAACGCATAATAAAATTTGACCACTTATGCGTTGAAGCTTCATTTTTCATGCACTTCTCCTTTACCGTACAACTGCTCCATAGCATGTAGTCTCTTTTCTTCTAACTCACCAGAGTCCATCATATTACTTTGTATATCATTAGCAGTTTGGTTTAACTGTTTTGTATAACGTAAACCAATAATAAAAGCAGTTAAATCATCTACAGGCTCTGGTGGAAATTGCATAGACGTAGGGATAATCTTACGCCACCCTGTAGGTGAATTATATTGCCAATATAATTTTCGAGCCTCCTCAGTACTATGCGATTCATCAATTAAACTAGTAGTAATTCTGTGATTTCGTCCAATTTGTTGGAGAGATGGATATAAATATTTATGATTTGTACCATTTCCACATACCATATGAACAATACCATAATATTCAGTTAATATACGTTCAATTTCACCATTGAACTGTTTTGTCATAATAATTTTACGACATACCATAGTACCAGAAGGTGTTACAATTGCTACACCTGTTTTTTCATTGCCTGGATCTACAGCCAAAATGTACGTAGTATCAGTCATATTACTATCCTCATTTCTAATACAGCATTTATATTTTAACACAAAACGAAGGTCTTATGTAAAAATTTACATAAGACCTTCGTTTAAAGTATATAAACCAAAATACTATTCAATTTAATAAGCTGGCATTTTAGCCTTATCATTAAAAACAGGCATTTGAGTAATACGTAACTTAAGATGTACAGGACCAGATGAATATGTATCACCATCAACATACGCTTCCACATGAACCTTTCCATGCATTGTAGCAATACGACGAATAGCAGTAAACAAATCATCCCCTGGTATCGTTCCAATATCACCAGATAAGGAATCCGGAATAATCCCTTTCTCTCTTGCCTTTTCATTTACTTGCTTTAAGAATTGAAGCATAGCAGATTGAGCGTTAGGGCCACCATCCATTATAGCAGAATGGATTACTTCTCCATTTTTATAAATAAATTGTTGTGGGTAAACTTGGATAACTGCTACCGCTGGTTCACCAGCAATAATATTTCCAGCAGCAACTACTTGAACCACCATTGGAGTCTTTGCTCTATTAAGCTTTTGTGTAGCTACCTCAATATTCTGACGATCTACATACACAACAGCCTGACCTTGATCTTCTATACCAAGACGACGTAATACCAATTTATTTGTATCATCAATAATATTTTTGATGGCTGCATGGCTATCTTCTTCACTTAAACCAGGTCGAACAACAGCTTGAGCCAATAATTGATCAACTTGGAAAAGAATTGTACCTTCACGCAAATGAATAATGCCATTTTGCAACTGTTCTTGCGTTGTCTGTAAATCCTTAATATGAGCTTCCATCTTGGCTCTTGTAGCCTCTAAATCAGCTAATTTTTTAGATACTTCATCATATGAAGCTTGAAGTGTAGCTAACTCAGCTTCAGTCGCATCTTTAGCCGCTTGTGCACTAGCCAACTCAGCCTTAGTTGCATCAACCTCTTTACGAATTTGCTCTATTTCAGCCATTCGTTCTGCTAATTCTTGCTTATTTTGCTCAAGCAATGCTTGTCCTCGAATAAGCTCTTGCGTCTTAGCAGCTACCTCATCATTAAGTTGCTTCATATCTGCTCGTAACTGATCCATCCCAAAGAGCGCTGTTCGTACGCTTTGAGATGTAATAGTTAATACACCTACTGTAGCAGCAGCAACTAACAATCCCGTTACGATAGTAACAATAATCGATGTATGCTTAGGCCGTAATCCAAAGAGGGACATGCGACGCTTACCAACTTTAGTGCCTAACTTATCCCCCATGTAGGCAATAAGTCCCCCCATAAGGGCAATAATAACTAATATTTTAACACCTACTAACATCGAGTCCCTCCTTTCATAAGATTACACAATTATTGGATTCGAAAATATGCTATTTCGTAAATCAAATTTATTTCTTTATATACTAGGTTACTTAGATACACGCCAATTCAAATATAGGCCAGCAATGATGCCTAATGTATCTGGAATTAATGCAGCAAATACGGTTGGCAATGCACCACCTTTACCTAATGCACCAGCAAATGTCATCACCCCATAATAAATAAAGATGATTAAAATACTGATACCAAAACCAATAGATGAGCTAGAACGTTGCTTTTGAAGACCTAATGGAGCACCTACAAGAGCAAATACAAAGCTAGCTAATGGAATTGTAAAACGTTGGTACATTTCCATTTCTAGTTTATTGGCATTCGTATAAGCCGCCTTATACGCTTTAATTTGATGACGTAATTCTTTGATTGTTAATTCTTCTGGTTTACGTTGATCTTGTTGAATATCCTTTGGCGCAGACTTAATTGGCAAGGATTGCTCCTTGAACTTCATTGTACGTTCTACACCATCACCAGCGGAAATATCATAAATAATGCCGTTTTGCATCACCCAATATTGGCCATTCCAAACAGCAGTATCCGCATTTTCAACTTGTTGTAACTTGCCACCTTCACCAAACTGTTGCACCGTAATCATGCTTAATTTTTTAGTCTCCGCATTGTAGCTTTTAGCATACATTAATGTGCCTAAATCATTACCATTCATTGTTTTTAAAACGATATGATTTTGTGTTTGAGGTGATGCATTTTTCATAATCTGTTCACGCACAATCGTTTGATACATATTATTTGTACGTGGTACAACAAATTCATTAAATGCGACAGCCCCAATTGAGATGATAAGGGCAATAATGTATACAGGCATCGCTAAGCGTAAAAAGCTAAGACCACCGGCACGCATAACAACAATCTCACTAGTACTGCTCAAGCGACTAAAGGTCATAAGTGAAGCCAATAGTACTGACATTGGGAATGTTAAGATAACAATGCTTGGTAATGCCAACACAAAAGCTTTCATAACGAGAACTAG
Organism: Veillonella sp. 20925_1_51; assembly: GCF_041431445.1. Classification (NCBI taxonomy): domain Bacteria; kingdom Bacillati; phylum Bacillota; class Negativicutes; order Veillonellales; family Veillonellaceae; genus Veillonella; species Veillonella sp. 20925_1_51. Next base: position 73,454 of record NZ_JAPVXT010000006.1, on the reverse strand, counting down.
TGGTGCCCCATATTCAGTAATATATTGAGCAATTCTAAACAATGTGCCTGTGCCAATAAAAATACTGGTAAAAGCAAATACCCCAAATAGGAACGGACCTACAAAGGCTTTTAATATATATTTATCTAATAATCTCATAGTCCCCTCCTATAATCTAAAGTTATCCCCTAAGTAATGCTCACGAGCGATTGGGTCGTTTGCAATTTCTTCAGGGGTGCCTTCTAGGAGGATCTTACCACTACTTAAAATATACGCCTTATCTACAATCCCCAATGTTTCACGCACATTGTGATCTGTAATCAAGATACCAATACCGCGATTTTTTACATGCAAAATGATTTGTTGAATGTCAGCAACCGCTATAGGGTCGACACCAGCAAAAGGTTCATCGAGAAGAATAAAATTCGGTTCTAACGCAAGACAACGAGCGATTTCTACGCGACGGCGTTCACCACCAGATAGCTGCATCCCTATACGATCTCGAACATGACCAATATGAAATTCTTCAATGAGGGATTCCACTATAGCTTCAATTTCATCAGATTTCTTTGATGTTGTTTGTAACATAGCACGAATATTATCCTCAACAGTCATGGAGCGAAAAATTGATGCTTCTTGTGGAAGATACCCAATACCTTCAGCAGCTCGTTTATACATTGGAATATTCGTAATATCCTTGCCATCAACGGTAATGATACCAGAACTAGGTCGTTCAATGCCAACAATCATATAGAATGATGTAGTTTTCCCTGCCCCATTAGGACCTAGGAGCCCAACGACTTGCCCCTTATCAACGCGTAAACTAACCCCGTCTACAACATTGCGACCGCTAAAGGTTTTGACTAAGTTTTTGGTTTCTATATACATATTTAATCCTTATTGATTTGGAACAATGATGAGTGTACTACGACCACCCAATGTTTCAGCAGAATCATCAGCTAAACGAATTTTAAGCTCTGGTGCATTGAGTACATTACCATTTTGAACAGCATGAGCAGATCCAGATAAAAGTACAACTCCATCATTTTGATTAGGTGTTTGCGTATAGGTAGCACGCTCTGCAGAGCCAGATACATTTCGTTCTGGATTAGAGAATGTCACATCCCCTTGTGCTACTGCACGAATTTCTTTTAGCCACCCTTCAACTTGATTACCTGTCAAAGTAGTGCCTTCTGCAATCAAACGAGCATTGCCAGATACAAGACCATACTCTGTATCTGTATTATATTCAACTTTATCACCGAAAATTTGACGATCGCTACGTTGTAAATGAACTCCGCCATTAGCAGTGAATTTATTATTATTGTAACTGTGCACTGATTGTGCAGACATAGCCATATCAGAACCAATCATAGATACGCCGCCATCAAGATTTGCTTCCTGAGTTTTTGTATTATACCATCCATTGGCACCAGTCATCGTTTTATCAGCTTGAGTAATTACCACATTACCGTTTGCATCAGCAATTCCCGTATTGCCATCATAAGATAATGTATCTGCGCTAATAGTCAAAGGATCATTTGCGGCCCAAGCTGTAACAGATGCTGTCATAAGCATAGCCAAAATAGCCATACCAATCTGTTTTTTCTTATTCATTATATTTCCTCGCATTACTTCTTCGTTAACTTTGCATTACCAATAGCTTTAATTTTCTTCAAGGACATATTGCCTTCAAGTTTATCACCAGTTAATGTTATATCTTTACCGTTATAGGTAAAGGCAGATTTAGATGTCAACGTTTTCGTCTTATTATCAAAGTGAAGTGCATCAGTTTTAAACTCAGCTCCATCAGTATTTGTAGCTGTAACACCTTGATCAATATCAAGGGAGTTGCGATCACCGGTCAATACAGCATGAGGTGCTGTGATTGTTGTAGTTACATCATCTTGATAGAAAAGACCTTTTAAATTAGTCAGCACAATAGCTTTTGTACGTGGATCATATTCAATCTTTTCCGCTGATAATGCCCATACTAGCTTGCCATCTTTTTCCTCTTGTAAATCTGCTCCTTGGAAATTAACCAGTTGTCCATTCTGATTTTGAGTGGTACCAACATCACCAGAGTCTTTCATAATATATACGATAAGACCAATCAGAGCCAACACTATGGCGGCCACTATGGCAATTAATTTTTTATTGTTTTTCATGTGCCCTCTCCCGTGCAGCTACCTTCTTATCATAATCAATAATTTGATCCATCTTAGTCATCCAGCGATGTTGGAACCATAGCCACTCATCTGGATGCTCACGAATAAAGTCTTCTGTAACACGTACACATTCCTCAGTTAGACGATACATATCTGCATCTTCATCACCTGTATCAATATAATGTAAGGCTGGTAGAATGTGAACAATATGACCACCTTCTGGTTTACGAGATGCAAAAATTGGAACTACTGGAGATCCAAATTTTCTTGCAAACGTAGCCGGACCAATAACTGCGGAGGAATCTTGGCCTAAAAATGGAACAGGTAAACCATGTATATAGCCATCTTGGTCAGCTAAAAAACCAAGTAATTTCTTCTTTTTTAATGCTTTAGCAGCAGAAACGATTTCATTGCCACCACTAGCAAACACATCAAGGCCCACCATCTCACGATATTCATTCATGAGACGTGTAAATTGAGCATTAGGTTGTTTCTTAACAATAGTAGTTGATGGATAACCATGAGCCGCCATAGCAGCCCCCATCCATTCCCAGTTGCCAACATGTCCAGTAAGAACAATTACACCTTTATCTTCAGCGATAGCTTTTTCTAAATGTTCTACGCCTCTCATTTCAATATGTTTATTGATAAAATACTTTGTCAGGTTTGGCATATACAAGACTTCCATAACACTACGGCCAAGATTTTTGAACAACTTTTCAATTAATTGTTCTGCCTCTTGATCATTCATGTTCATGCCAATCTTTATGTTTTTTATACCTCTAAGTTTTTGCTTCTTCGCTATGAGACCATATACTGGTCCTAAACTAGCGCCTATGAGCAAAATGAGCTTATACGGCAGTCGGCAAACGAGCCAGCTAATGCCTTTAACTAAATGGTATTGCCATTCGTTATTCATTCTGCCCACCTCCTTTATTGTCCATGAGCATGGGCCTCTCGTGCATAGTCTGCTACAACAGTTTCCCATAGACCTTGATTTTTCAAGATATATTCTACAGCCTCTCTAACGGCACCATGGCCTCCATTGACAGTAGATATAAATTTAGCTAATTCTTTGACCTCTGGTACCGCATTGTTTGGTGCCATTGGTAAACCTACGATTTGGAGTGCCCCTAAATCATTTAGGTCATCCCCCATGTAAGCAATCTCTTCTAAATTGATTTGATGCTCTTTACAAAGGGTTCTTAATGCTTCTGTCTTATTGGCATGCCCCATAAGCAATGCATCAAAATGAAGCTCCTTAGCACGTCGCTCAACCATAGGAGATATCCGTGCTGTAATGATGGCAAGCTTAAGTCCTACTTTTCGAGCTGCCGTTAATCCTAGGCCATCTTTTACAGAGAAAGACTTAAGCTCTTCCCCACTTGATGTATAGATTAGAGTACCATCAGATAGCACGCCATCAACATCAAGAATAATCCATTGAATATTCATTATACAATGCCTCTACGCAATAAATCCGTAATATGAACAATGCCTAGACATTTATTATCTGTATCTACAACTGGTAACACCGTAATAGGGCGTGGTTGATTTTTCTCCATTAAATGAAGAGCTTCAGCCGCTAATTTGTCCTTTGTAATCGTACGAGGCATAGAGGTCATCATATCCTCTACAGGCCATTCTAGGAAATTACTACCAGAATCTAATCCGCGGCGCACATCACCATCGGTAACAAGGCCTAATAAGTGACCTTCTTCATCAATAACATTAGTAGCACCTAAACCTTTTTCGGTCATTACAAAGAGTGCATCTCGCACTGTTGCACCTTTAAATACTGTAGGATTATCTTCACCACCATGCATAATATTTTCTACGGTCAACAATAATTTGCGACCAAGAGAACCACCTGGATGGAATACAGCAAAGTTTTCAGGTGTAAAGTGATGTCGTTCTAATAAGCATACTGCTAAGGCATCACCTAATGCTAAAGCAACAGTAGTACTTGTAGTTGGCGCTAACCCCAATGGACAAGCTTCACGTTCTACTTCAGCTAGCAATACAATATCAGAATTCTTAGCTAATGTAGATTCTGGTTTCCCTACAATGCAGATTAATTTTGCACCTATGCGACGCAAGGATGGCAAAATACTAATGATTTCACCAGTTTCACCACTATTAGAAAAGGCTAATACTACGTCATCTTCTGTAATCATACCAAGATCACCATGTACGCCTTCACCAGGATGCATGAATAATGCTGGAGTACCTGTACTAGCCAAGGTAGCCGCAATCTTGCGTCCAATATGACCAGATTTACCCATTCCTGTACATACTACACGGCCCTTACAAGCCAAAATCATATTTACAGCATTTACAAAATTGTGATCCAAACGAGAACTTAATTCTTCTATAGCACGAGCTTCCTCAAGAAGCACTTGTGCAGCTTGTTCTAAAATAGTCACAAATACCGCCCCTAACCTTTTACGATTTTATCAATAGCTACTAAATCGCGAAGCACAGCTTCGAATTGATCTAAATACAACATGTTTGGACCATCGGATAATGCTTCCTCTGGATTGTCATGCACTTCAAAGAACAAGCCATCTACGCCACTAGCTACAGCTGCGCGAGCCAAGTTAGGTACAAATTCTCGATTACCGCTAGATTTAGTACCTGCACCGCCTGGTAATTGAACACTGTGAGTAGCATCAAAGATTACAGGATAGTCGAAAGAGCGCATGATTGGGAACGATCTCATATCTACTACGAGGTTATTATAACCAAAGCTAAAACCACGTTCTGTAAGCATAAGATTTTCATTACCTGTTTCTTTCATTTTATTAAGAACATTTTCCATGTCCTTAGGCGCCATAAATTGGCCTTTTTTTACATTTACGCATTTACCAGTTTTAGCGGCCCCGTAGACAAGGTCTGTTTGGCGACATAAGAAAGCTGGAATTTGAAGAATATCTAATACTTCAGCAGCAGGCTCTATTTGCTCAATAGAGTGAATATCACTTACAACTGGTACGTTAAGTTCCTTCTTAATAGAAGCAAGCATTTTTAAACCTTCTTCTAAACCTGGGCCACGGAAGGAGCCAAAGCTAGAACGATTAGCTTTATCGAAAGATGCTTTAAAAATGTATGGAACACCTAAACGCTGACAGATCTCTTTTGCACGTTTACCAATGGCTAATGTGCGATCATAGTCCTCGATAACACATGGTCCAGCCAGAACGAATAAGCCTTTGCCACCGCCTACTGTAATATCTTTAATTTGAACTGTTTTCATTTATTTCTCCTCTTGCTCGTAAATTGCATTTACACGAGCTAAGTCTTCCGGTGTATCTACACCGATAAATCGTTTATCTGTAAGAATAACACGAATAGTATAGCCATTTTCAAGAGCGCGTAATTGCTCTAACGATTCTGTTTGCTCCGCAGCAGTTGGCTCCATCTTAGCGTAATTTAATAAGAAATCTCTACGATATGCATAGATGCCAATATGTTTTAACGGCGCACGTACAAAATCATGACGTGGATACGGAATTAAGGATCTAGAAAAATACATCGCATCATTGCGATTATTTAAAATAACCTTTACAGCTGATGGTTCATCGTATTCATCCTCCAATAAAGGAGTTGCTACAGTTGCCATTTGTAAGTTTGGATCTTCTTCAAAAAGTTGGGCCAATTCATCAATAAGTTTTGGCTCAATCATAGGTTCATCGCCTTGAACATTAATAATGACATCTAAGTCTGTATAATGATTAGCAACCTCAGCTAATCGATCAGTTCCTGTAGGGTGATTAGGGTCTGTCATCATAACAGAACCTCCAAAGTTTTGAACTGCAGAATATACACGTTCATCATCTGTAGCAACAATAGTACACTCAGTTTTTGTCGCTTGTGACACTCTTGCATAAACACGTTCAATCATTGGTTTACCTGCTATATCCGCTAATGGTTTTCCTGGTAATCTTGTAGAACCATAACGAGCAGGAATAACGCATCCAAACTTCACAATAATCCCCCATTTCTGTTATTCGTGTATCTAATTATTATACACTAAATCTCTAAATTTTCTATGAATTCTTGTTTTTCAGAGATAAATTCAATCCCAATAGATAGCACTAGAATCGGCATTTTCAAGTCTTCAATTGCATGCAATTGACTCAACTTCACCGCATCCTTCTCCGTGATACAAATAGCATCTGCTTGATGAGCAAATGCCTCTTTCCAAATATCTACAACATCATCATTTTCGAAATTATGATGATCACCAAATGGCATTGTATGGACCACATTATATCCGATATCGGTCAATGTTTGTGTAAAGGATTGAGGGTTCCCAATACCACTAACCGCCATGATTCGATGCTTTTGATATGTATCGACTGGAGAACCATTTTCTCCATTGGCCCACTCATCTAATGTATACATACATTGAGGCTTGTGGATTGTTTCATATACAGGTGTATTGGGAAGCATATGAGCTAAACGCTTACGGATACCTGAAACAACACCTGGTGCCACTTGATCCACCTTGGTAAGAACAATAATACTAGCTCTCTGTAACCCACTAAGCGGTTCTCGTAATAAACCACGGGGTAATACATGGTCATAACCAAATGGGTTAGAAGCATCAATAAGAACGATATCAATATCTCGAGCTAATGCGCGATGTTGAAAGCCATCATCCATAACTAAACAATCTGCACCGAGCTCATTTATAGCAATTTCTGCAGATTTAGCCCGTTCACGACCGATGATCACATTAGACTTTTGTAATACTTTGGCTAACAACCAAGCTTCATCACCACTAATAAATGGCTCTACCAACATAGCACCATCTTTAGAAATAATTATATTTTTCTTATTGTCCTCAGCCCGATAGCCACGACTTAGCACAGTAGGATGGAGTCCTTTTCGGGCGAGTACATCACATATAAATCTCACCATTGGGGTTTTACCTGTACCACCAGCAGTAATATTCCCAACACTGATAACCGGAACGGTAACTTTAGTAACCCCGTTTCCCGCATCAAATCGAGCGTTTCGTATTGATACAGCCTTTTCGTAACCTTTACTTAGAAAGCCCAAGCTGGAACGAGCTATATCACCTAATATGGATTGATTCTCACCACTAACGATGGATTTAAATAATGCTTCCCCACTCATAGGTGACTCCTCCTATTATGTAACATCATAGATGAATCTAATAAATTATATCTAGCTTATGGAATAATATGGTGTTTTTCAAATAACTGACGTAACTCTTGTGTATTGCGTTGTGTAGCACCGCGATTTTCACGAATAATATCAAGACAGTTTTGCCCCATTTCCGTTGATAAATCCTTATCCTTACATAATCGCAATACCATATCAGTTAATTCTTTACCATTCTTCACCTGCTCACAAGCATGACGAGAATGTAATAAAGCGAAAATCTCTTTGAAATTAAACATATATGGTCCTACAAGAATTGGTTTACCATGTGCTGCCGGTTCGAGAATATTATGGCCCCCAGTTTTCACAAGAGAACCACCAACAAAAATAATATCCCCTAAGCTATATAAACGACCGAGTTCGCCAATAGTATCCAAAACAACTACAGGTATTCCTTCATGAACTGGCTCTGTCATATCACTACGACAAATAGCATTTAATTCATAACGCTTCGCTAGATTTTGAACATCATGACCGCGATATATCTCACGAGGCGCAATTAGTAAACGAGCTTGAGGGTATTCTTGTAATACTTGTTTAAAGGTCTCAAATATTGTTTCTTCCTCACCCTTATGTGTACTACCAGCAATAATTATAGGATGATTATTACCAAAGCCAAACTCTTCAAGAAGAGATTGTTTTTCTTCGTTTGATACAGTAGCGTACGTTTGGTCGTACTTCATATTCCCTGTTACAGTAATATCTGGTGTATGAGCTCCTAACACTTCAATATGTGCTGCATCAAACTTAGATTGCATACAAAAACGTTCAATAGAACGCAACATTTCTTTTGTGAACGCACTAATATATTTATAGCGTTTCATACTACGATCAGAAATCCGCCCATTAACCATCATAACAGGAATATCTTCTGATTGCGCAATGCGCAAGAAATTTGGCCAAATTTCTGTTTCTACAAGTAAGATAGTAATAGGTTTAATAATATGCAAAATCTTACGTGTCAAATAAGGCAAATCAAGAGGGAAGAAAATAATACCTTCTGCCTCCGGAATAATGCGATGTGCCATTGCATGACCTGTAGCAGTTACGACAGATACGACCACAACGGCTTCAGGAAATTCCTTTTTTACCTCTTTTACTAACGGACTAGTAGCTACAATTTCCCCTACAGAAGCAGCATGAATCCAAATAGCACGACGTCCTTCAATTTTCTTTAGTAATGAGGCTGGCATATAGCCTGCACTCTGTTTGATACGCTCATAAAATCCATCTTCAAAGGCGAGACGGTATAAAATAACCGGAATCAAGCCAATCCAATAAAATATGAGCAATACATTATATATCCAGTACATGGTTATCCTTTGTTGGAGAATTGAACGGAATAGAGATGATTGTACAATCCGCCATTAACAGCTAATAGCTCTTGGTGAGTCCCCTGCTCTACCAAGTGGCCTTGATTAAGTACAACAATTTGATGAGCATTTTGAACTGTGCTCAATCGATGGGCAATAACAAATGCAGTACGCCCTTTCATGAGGCGATCTAGTGCCTCTTGTACAAGTTTTTCACTCTCTGTATCTAATGCAGATGTGGCTTCATCCAAGATTAGAATACGAGGATCTTTTAAAATAGCACGTGCAATGGCTACCCGTTGACGTTGACCGCCAGATAAGGAGCTGCCTCGCTCACCTACAACTGTATCGAGACCATCAGGCATCTTTTCTACGAACTCAAGAACATTAGCAGCCTTAGCAGCTTCATATACCTCTTCATCAGTAGCATCTAATCGACCATACAAGATATTCTCTTTAATTGTGGCATTAAATAATACTGTTTCTTGTGGTACAAGTCCGATTTGCTCACGTAATGATTTAAATGTAACATCTTTTACATTATAACCATCAATGGTAAGAGCGCCACCCGTTACATCGTAGAAGCGAGGTAACAAGTTAGCAAGAGTCGTTTTACCTGCTCCAGATGGACCAACAAGGGCTACACTTTCACCAGCCTTAACAGACAACGTGAAGTTTTCAAGCGCCGTTTTTTCACCATCATAAGAGAAGGAAACATCTTTAAACTCTACATCGCCTTTAATAGATGGCAACGTAATAGCATCAGCTTTTTCTACAACATCAGTTTTAGTATCTAAGATTTCAAATACACGATCAGCTGCTGCTAAGGCTTTTTGAATGTTACCATACACTTGGCTCAAGCGTTTTACCGGGTTGGACAAATTAATGGCATAAATCAAGAAAGCAATCAAAGAGCCTGCTGTAATAGTTCCTGTTACTACAGAATAGCCACCATACCAAAGAATGACTGCCACTGCAATAGCCGCAGAAAACTCAACCATTGGACTTAGTAAACTAGTCAACTTAGTAGCTTTAATAACAGCTTTAAAGTTGCGATCATTTTCATCTTCAAAACGCTTGCGTTCAAAATCTTCACGGGCGAAGGATTTCACAACACGAATTGCACTAATAACCTCTTGTAAAAGGGCTGTAATGTCAGCCACACGACCTTGTACATCATGACCTGCGACGCGAAGCTTTTTACCAAATACATTGATAATGACCAACACTACAGGAACCGTAATAAAGGTAACGAGTGTCAATTTCCAATCAATGAGAAGCATAGACACGAGAGAACCTATCAGTGTTACAGATTCTGTAATAAAGGAAATTAAGTTATCCACTACAGCAGACTGAAGCGCAGCAACGTCATTTGTAAGATTACTCATGATAACGCCTGTTTTACGGCGGTCAAAATAAGATAAACTTAATTTTTGCAAGTGATTAAAAATAGCCTCACGGACATCGATGATGACACGTTGTCCAATGTAGGACATATTATAGGTTTGACCATAGGTAGCAAAGCCACGAATTAAGAATATAAGAATGATAGCCCCTACAATGAGGTTCAACATAAACATATTCTTTTCATCTAATACTTGGTCTACTACATTTTTAATTAACCAAGGAACTACCAAGTAGGCTGCAGCCGCAACAATCATGCAAAATACTGCAAAGATCATGCGTTTATAATAAGGCTTTACAAAATATAAGAGCCTAGAGTAACTATTCATTACATTTCTCCTTACCGAGATTATATACTAATTCCGCTACACGCTTTACGGCGCCTGGTTCACCTAATTTATGATGTACTTCACGCAATTCACTGCGCATAGCTTTATTTTTCTCAACATCAGTTAGAAGAGGTTCCACTAAAGATACAATAGCCTGTGGTGTAACAGAATCTTGTAATAATTCAGGAATTACCTCTTTACCAGCCACAATATTAGGCAATCCTACATGTGATACATTTACTACCATTTTTCCAATACCATAAGTAATTGGGGAGACACGGTACAGTAACACTGTCGGTAATTCCATCATTGCTGTTTCCAACGTAGCAGTTCCTGATGCGGCAAGGCACACATCACAAATCTGCATCAAGTCATACGTATGGTCTTCTGTAATCGTAACAGGCACCTTATGGGCATCGATAAAGGTTTCCAGCTCACTGCGATCGATGGTATGTGCTCGAGGTAAGAAGAATTGAATATCTTCATGGTTTGCCATCAATTGCTCACCACTTTTTAACATCGTATCAAGCAATGATAAAACCTCTTGCTTGCGACTGCCAGGCATGAGTAAAACCTTTTTAGCCTCTTTACGGGCTCCAAAATATTCCTCAGCCTCATCTTTAGTCATTGTAGGATGTACGATATCCAATAAAGGATGCCCTACAAATTCTACATCGCATTTATATTTGCGATACGCTTCTGCTTCAAAAGGAAATATAGATGCTACCTTAGTGACATACTTGCGAATCGTATTGCCACGGCTACTATGCCATGCCCAAATTGTAGGGGCAATGTAATATAGAACAGGAATCCCTAATTCATGAGCTACGGCTGCCAGCTTCATATTAAATCCAGGATAGTCTACACATACGAGAATATCCGGTTTTTCCTTCATCATGACACGTTTTAAATAGGTGCGAAGTTTAAAGAATTTTGGTAAGGATTTGACAATCTCTACAATCCCTATAACACCTAAATTTTTAATATCGTATACGATGCGAACACCAGCGCGTTCCATCAAGGTGCCACCCATACCAAACATATCGACCGAAGGATCTATTTCTTTTAGTGCATTTGCAACGCTGGCCGCATGAGTATCACCGGATGCTTCTCCGGCAGAAAACATGACTTTCATTATGCATCCTTTCTGGAATTCACAAATTCTTGGTCTACAGCACAGATGACAATACCATGGCGATTAGCCATATCAAGTACGTCTTCTTGCTGAACAAAAATAGTCTTTTCTGCTTCAACAGCTAACACTTTACAGCCACTGTCAATCATAGACATTAATGTTTTAATCCCCACAGCAGGTACATCAAAACGCACGTCTTGATTTGGCTTTTCTGTTTTAACTACAACTGCATCGCCACGACCTAACTCACCGCCACGCAAAATGCACTTATCAGTACCTTCAATAGCCTCGATAGCCATTGCCGCTTTGTGCTTAACAACAACAGTTTGTCCAATATCAAGACCACCCATTTGTTTTGCTAATTCAAAGCCAAAGCAAATATCCGCCCATTGCTCATCAGTTGGTTGTGCTTTTGAAAGCACCCCCACCTTTGGCATAAATGGTTTTAGATATACGGTTTGATCTAAAACTTTAAATCCTTCTCTTTCGATTTCATCAACGATGGCAAGCATAATCGTGTCATCCTTGCGATTTTTCAAACGTTTAAGCACGCCTAATGTTTTCAAGTCTGGGAAAGCAAGGCCCTTAAAAAGAATTTCTTTAGTAACTTTGCCTAACATGGTTAACTCCACAACACCTTCATTTTTCAAGGTTTTGAAGATTTTACCTAGTTTAGCAACACTAATATCATAGAAAGCATCGGCCTCAGCTTTTAAAGCTGGGTCAATATCAGGTACCACACCGATAACAACCACTTCGTGGCCTAATACATGAGCGGCACGCATGAATTCTACAGGTAAAACTCCAATGCCTGCAATCAATCCTACCTTTGCCAAGACTATACCTCCTAGATGACCTACGGCCTATATATCAATTAGTAATTACAAATTTACAATAAATAATGCCTCAAAAAAGACATAATCATATACAATATATTGTACTATAAATAGATACTTTTTACCATTAAAACACCATGTTTTATGCCTATTTCTTCAACATTTTAACAGAATTATTTTAATCCCAATTTTACAACTCAAGAACGTAAAATATATTCAAATATTTTTATCAAAATATTTTATATTAATGAACTACTATTATAAAATTCTTATCTCATTAAAATTCTAAATTTTATAGATCATATAAAAATATTAATCTTTATAGATTACACAAAAAGACCTCGTACATTGTACGAGGTCTTTTGAATTAGTCGCGACGTGTACGCATAATACCACGATCGGCATTGCGTAAGAAGCGTAATAAATTTTCGATTTCTACAGAAGAATCAAGCTGCATTTCCATTTCTTCAATAGCCTTAGATAAGCTAAAACCAGAACGATAAATAATACGGAATGCTTGTTTCAAATCTCGGCGTACTTCTTCTGAAATACCTGCACGAGATAAACCAACAGAGTTAAGGCCGATAACACGCGCTGGTTGACCATCAGCAATAACGTATGGTGGAATATCTTGGACCACCTTAGCCATGCCACCAACCATAGCATTTCGACCAATCTTAACAAATTGATGAATACCTGCAAGGCCACCAATAACTACGCGATCTTCAACGATAGCGTGACCAGCTAAGCCTGCACAGTTACTCATAATTACATTATTGCCAACAATACAGTTATGAGCCACATGTGTACATGCTTGAAGCAAGCAGTTATTGCCTACACGTGTTTCTTCACCTTCTCCAGTAGCGCGGCTAATAGTGACAAATTCACGGATAACCGTTTCATCGCCAATATTACAATAGCTTTTTTCGCCTTTGAATTTTAAATCTTGCGGTTCCAACCCAATAGATGCGTTAGGATAAATCTCACAACGCTTACCAATGGTTGTCCAACCACCAATTACAACATGTGCACCGATTTGTGTCCCATCGCCAATTTCGACATGTTCGCCGATTACAGCGCCAGGACCTACGATTACATCTTTGCCCAATTTAGCATTTGGATGGACTATGGCTGTACTATGGATGTTGGATTCTGCATTTTCCATGCCTACAACTATCACTACAATCACTCCTCAATCATTATACAAGGGCAAACATGTATTCACCGCTAGCGCACAATTTGTCGCCAACATAGGCACGGCCTTCAACCTTACCCATTTTACCTTTGATTTTTACAATATCAACTTCCATACGCACTTGATCACCAGGTTTTACAGGATGACGGAAACGAACTTTATCAATACCTGTAAACATAGGTGTAAGACCTCGGTTTTCTTCAGGGTATAGCAAAGCAATACCACCAACTTGTGCAATAGCCTCAGTCAATAACACGCCTGGCATTACTGGATTGCCTGGGAAGTGACCTTGGAAGAACAATTCGTTGAATGTAGCATTTTTAATGCCCACAGCGCGTTTCATAGGTTCTAACTCAACGATGCGATCTACCAAAAGCATAGGATAACGATGAGGTAAAATTTCTAAAATGTCTTCGTGATTAAGAATCATGGCTGTGTCTCCCTTATTTCTTCCATTATACTACGAGCCAATTTTGAGTTTAATTCATGACTCGATTTCATAGCAATTACATGACCTTCGATTCGTCCTAATAAGAATAAGTCGCCTACTACGTCTAATGCCTTATGACGAACTAATTCGTCATCAAAGCGAGGTACAGACAAACACTTCTCATCATCATAAACTAACGCATTATCTAAGGTACCACCTTTTGCAAGGCCCATAGCCTGTAATTGTTCTAATTCTTTCATAAATCCGATAGTTCTAGCAGCACTAATATGCTCTTTAAAGGATTCTGGTGAAACCTCAAAATCGCAATTTTGCGTACCAAGTAACGGATGACTGTTAACCGATGTAAATGTAATGCGATAGCCATCGTATGGCAAAATAACTACAAAACGATCACCATCATAAATAGCATGAGAGCGAGTTATTTTATATACATGACGTGGTGCTGTTTGTTCTTGAATGCCAGCCTCTTCTATAAGGCCTACAAAAATAGCACTACTACCATCACCTACAGCAGGTTCAGGAGAATCCATCTCGATATAACAGTTATCAATATTCATAGCACTGAACGCAGCCATAACATGTTCTACAGTGAAAACCTTCGCTTCACCATTTTCTAATGTAGTAGCGCGCATAGTGTTCGTCACATTATCAATATGTGCTCGCACAGAAGGATGACCTTCAATGTCCGTGCGGATAAACACAATTCCTGTATTTTCAGGTGCAGGTTTAAAAACCATATTCACTGGTTCACCGCTATGAAGGCCAATCCCTTGATATGAAATAGCCTGTTTAATTGTTTGTTGTGGCTTACTCATAAGAAAGTCCTTTCATAATCTGAATTCACGTTTACTATACACCAATATGTATTATACCCTATTTGCATAGGTGTTACAAGAAATTTACCATATATTCAATGATTTTGAAAGCATTTTTCACATAATTAACTTTATATAAATTTAATTATAAATAGTACTTTATACACTGCAAAATAAAAAGAGACTTTACTATGCTTTATTCATGCGGCATCTAAATCGACACTGTACAAATATACATGTAAAATCTCTTTATATTTAATTATTAGCGATATACATCTGGCGGAGTTTCAATCTGCTCGCCATAAAAACGACGTGTCCACTTCCAACGGTTATGAAGCCAGAACCAATCTTCAGGATATCTTCTAATATAATCTTCAATAAACTCATTTAAAAGCGTTGTTGTTACCGCTATATCACGTTTTTTATCATCTGTACGCTCCACATAAATTGGTGGATGCACTTCAATCTCATACTTCTCAGAAAATGGACTATAATGTATTGTCACAAAAATGATAGGTACATCTTGCATACGAGCCAGTACAGCTGGGCCAGCAGCCGTCAATGTTTCATAACCAAAGAATGGTACAAGAACACCATCATCACCAGGATCCTGATCCATAATAAGGCCTAAAAAAGCACCTTTTTTTAGCTCATTGATCATTTCCCTCACACCAGTTTTATAAGTCACATGTTGGTGCATAATCCGACGATATTCATTGATAAACTTATCAGCATCACCATTCTGTTTCATGGCCACAGAAATCAACGGATACCCTTCCGAAGCAAGAACCCCCCCAAGGAGTTCCCAGTTGCCACTATGAACAGCCGCCAAGATTGCGCCTCGACCATTTTCTAAAGCATCATCTAAGTACTCTTTGTTAATAAACTCTACCATATCTTTGTATGCACCATCCTTAATTTCAGGATAGCGTAATACATCAATAATCATACGACCAAAGCGTGTAGTACTAGCTTTCGCAATACGTCGAGCTTCCTTGGGGTCATCGGTAATATTACAGAATAGAATTTGGCCTATCGCTAGGCGCTTGCGTTTAGGCGGCACTGCTAGCCACGCAATTTCACCAAGCAATGTACCAATAGCATATTGCAAACCTTTAGGTAATAAGCAAATAAAGGCACTAAAGATTTTCATAAACCTATACATGGATTATTAGCTCTCCTTCAGCTGTGCTTTCAAAGCGTCAATTTCTTTTTGTAGTTGTTTTACTGTTTTAACCATATCCGGCAAACGGTTTTCATAGGCTGCCAATTTTAACCATTCTTTATGTGGTCTCATAGGATAGCCCGCCATAATAGAATTAGATGGTACATTACCTGTAATACCAGTCTTTCCAGCAAATTGTACATTATCTCCAATTGTGATATGTCCAGTACAACCAGTTTGGCCTGCAAAGATTACATGATTACCACATTTAGTACTACCTGCAATACCAACTTGAGCAATCAAGAAGCAATCTTCACCAATTTCCACATTGTGACCAAGGTGTACAAGGTTATCGATTTTTGTACCACGACGAACTAATGTAGATCCCATTGTAGCATTATCAATTGTTGTACAAGAGCCAATCTCAACATCATCTTCAAGAATAACATTACCAACTTGTGGAATATGTGTATGTACGCCATTCTCTGTAGCAAAACCGAAGCCTTCGCCACCAATTACTGCTTTAGCACGCAATACAACGCGTTTACCTAAAATACAGTTTTCATGAACAATAGCGCCTGCATAAATATCAGAATCTTCGCCAATACGTACATTATGTCCAATATAAACATATGGGCGAATTGTTACATTATCTTCAATAACTGCATTATCATTAATAACACAATAGGCACCAATAGCAACATTTTTTCCAATTGTTACATTTTCGCCAATAATAGCAGTACTATGCACTTCTCTAGGAACAACAACAGGTGGATGGAAGAGTTCTAACACTTGTGCAAATGCTGCTTTTGCATTATCAACTACAATTTGAGCCATCGGTGCATCTGTCACTTCAGATTCAACGATCACAGCACCCGCTTGGCATAATGCAATATGTTCAACATATTCACCTACTGCAAAAGTTATGGATTGTTTTACGGCTTGTTCAAAGCTACGTGTCTCAGTAATAACAATAGATGCATCGCCTATAACACGACCATCTACTAATGTTGCGAGTTCCTGTAAAGTTTTTTCCAAGGTAAACTCCTCCCCCTGTGATAATTCTTAATTATTGTGCACTTTCTGTATTAACTGCTGTGGTTTGACCTGCTTGTTGAGCATTTTGTTGTGCATCTTGTTGTTCTTGTGCTTTAGCTGCATTTTCAGCTTCTTTAATTTGGTCATCAGAAGCTTTGCCCATCTTCGCAATCAAATCATCAGTCACATCAGAGCCACCACCAACAACAGCACCTTTTTCGATAACAACATCAAGTTTTTTCTCTTTTACAAGTTCACCAACTTTTTGTTCTTGATATTGACGATATTCTTGTGCTTTTGCATTGGCAAAGGCGTTTAACTCTTGATTAGCTTGATTAAATACATTTTGTTTAGATGCTTCATCAGCGGCTGCAATTTTAGCATCCAACTCAGCTTTTTTAGCATTGATTTCTTTAGTGATTTCAATACCTTTTTCAGTGCTGTTTGCTACTTTCACGCTATCAACATAACCAATATTATTAGAACCACAACCACCTAAAACAGCCATAGAAGCCACTAAGGATGCACCTAATACTAAAGATTTAATACGTTTATTCATAATATAACTCCTTATTGAACTCGATAGGACGCTTTTACAGCATCAGTAATATCAAGCCCCTTAATATTACCACCATCATCGATGATGACTAAATCTAAATGTTGTTCCTCTGCAATAATTGCTACACGCATACGAACATCTTCTAAAATGGCCTCATGAAGTGCACTCACTTCAGCTTCCTTATCTGAAAGCTTTTTAGCCCAAGAATCATTCCAGTCCTGAGCAACAGGTAAGTTATTATTAGCAATAATAGATTGTGCTTGTTGTTGTACCATAGTATCCCGTTTTGCAGCCAACTCCTTTTGTAAAGATGCTGCATATTGGTTAAGCTCTTCTTGCCCTTTTTGTTGCATAGGAGCAAGTTCTGCTTGTACTTTAGCTTTAATAGAGTCCACATCTAGATTAGATGGTTTTCTCTTAGCTAATAACTCCTTCAATCGTTCCTCTTTCTTAGCCTTCTCTGCCATAGCTGCTTCTTTTTGTGCATCATTAATGTATACACGAGCATCATAAGCATAAAGATCTAACTGTAGATTAACGATTTCTAAATCATATTCATTAGAGCTAACTTTTAACTCAGCCAAATATTTTTGAGTAAGTTCGTTTCGTTTTGCATTCAATTGCTGATTCAATTCATTTTCTTTTGTTGCAATACGAGTTTGCAATTCCACCGTAAGAGCATCTGACAAGGTTGAATCTAATGCAAGAGATTTCAATTGTTCCTCTTGTGTCTCTGACTTGGCATTTAGAGCTTGTTGTTCAAGTTCATACTGACGTTGTAAAAGGTCCAATTCATTTTTAGCTTGTTTATAATCCTCATAAGAAGGATTAAACTCTAATACATCATCAATACGTACAACACCTATTGATACCCCATCAGGACTCTGCTGACGATTCGTCACAAATCCATAGGCCCAAACCATAGCACATAATGCAACAACGAGAAATATGGCAAATCCGATATATCGTTTTTTCCCGTTCATTGTCGTTCTCCCTTACATAGAACTACAGTTTATTTTTTCGCATCATTAGCTAATTTTTTCAATACTTGATCTGTAATATCTACACCACCATATAATACAGTGTCTTTAGTCATTACAACGCTAAGGCCTTTTGCATCACCCACAGCTTTTGCTGCTTCCATCGCTTTATCTTGAACGGATTTAGCAATTTCTTGATCTTTTTTTGCTAAGTTTTGACGTGCTTCTTCAGCTAATTTTTGTTTAGTCGCATCATCTTGTGCTGCATCAATTTTTGCTTGTGTTTCTTGTTGTAATTGGCTTTGATAGCTCATATATTCTTGAGCTGCAGAGATATAAATTGGATTATCTTGAGACATCATACGAGATGTATCGATAACACCAATTGTGCTGTTACCACTACTACCAGTTGGCGTAGCCATTTGAGTATATGCCAATGCACCAATACCGATAATAAAAATAGCAGCAATGACGATGGAGAAAATTTTCACATTCGCCTTGTTGTTCATCATTCGCATCATAATAGAGTGCCCTCATTTCTTTAAATTACTACATCAAAGGATGCCATATAGAGATATTGGTGAAAGCCTCTTTAGAAAAGAGGCCTCCACCATATACATTTACTATATTAGAATTGTGTACCGAAGCTGAAGTGGAATTTATTTTTGTGTTTACCCACGCCATAATCAAGTTTAACTGGACCAATAGGTGTAGTAATACGAACACCAGCACCAACGCCATAGTTGAATGTTTTCTTGCTGTTGTACCAAGAAACATTTGGTGCATCCCATGCATCACCGATATCAGTGAACAATACGCCACTAACCTTTTTGACGATTGGGAAACGGAATTCCAATGTAGCATTGTACATATACTTACCGCGGAATTGATCATCTTCGTAACCACGTAAGGAGTCTGCACCACCCAATGTGAACAATTGGCTATAAGGAGCATCACCTTGGATAAAACCACCACGCGCGCGGAATGCCAATACATTCTTAGCACCTAGTTTTTTATACATACGTGCTTCAGCTGTGAATTTGTAGAAGTCGAAGTCACCGCCTAAGCCATGACCAGCCCATTGTGCTGTATAGGAAATACGACGACCACGTGTTGGATCATAGATATTGTCACGGGAATCGTATACTTTTTGCCATGTAATGGAATTAATACGGCCAAAGTTATTTTTCACATAATTATTAGACGCAAAATTCCAACTACCACCAGTACTTGGATTAGTATTATTCCAATCATTGCCACTACCAGTTGTATTGGAAATAGCATCAGTATCATAACGATAACCAGAGCTATCATCGCTATCCCACTTATAAGTGTCTTTACGAGATTCCAATGTCAAGTAGTCACGTGTATATTCCCCAGTTTGACGACCGAAGGAAATGTTGAAACCACGGGATTTCTTGTTATATTCAGCTACTTCATTACCATTTTCATTATAATCTGTGTATTCATCTTCACGGTTGAAGAAGGAGAAGCCAAGGGATGTACCTTTGCTATCGATCCAAGGTTTCAAGTAAGAAATTTGGTAGTTTTTGTATTTTTTCTTACCACCGATTTCCCAGTGAACTTTGAATTTATCACCAGTACCGCGGAAGTTATCTTCACCAAATTCAATGATACCCATCAAACCATCAGATTTGGAGTAACCTGCACCTAATGTAATAGTACCTGTTTTATGTTCCAAAACATCGATTTCAATGATTACATTATTAGGATCTTGATCGCCAGGCAACATGCGAACATTTACATCATCAAAGAAGCCTAGGTTGTATACGCGTTCTACAGAACGGCGTACCAAGAATTTATTGAAAGGTTTACCTTTCTTTTGAACGAATTCACGAGTAATAACTTTATCGCGTGTTTTCTTGTTACCAGCAGGAATAATATCCTCTACAATGCCTTCCACGATATGTACATGAAGCACGCCTTGATCATCTACGCGAATACCATCAACGTGTGCCAACATGTAGCCATCACGAGCATATGCTGCATTGATACCTTGAACCTTTTGGCCTACATATACAGAGTTAAGAACTTGACCTGGTTGAATGTCCATGAATTTAGTCAATACTTCAGAAGTATAAACTGTATTACCTTCGAAAGCCACGCCAGTAGTAATCGGATTTACTGTAACAGCAAAGTCCAATTTAACGCCTTCAGGTACTGTAGTAAATACAGGGTTTACTTCAGAGAAGTAACCAGTATTACCAAGGTTAGTTACGTCTTTGAATACACCATCAACAGATACAGCATCGCCGATTTTTTCTGTCAAGATAGGCAATAATTGTGCTTGTTGTTCAGCTGTTACACCAGAAATAGATAAACCAGTAATCAATTTACCTACATATGGATTAATAGTCTCAGCATTAGCAGATGTAACATATTGAGCTTCTACAGTTGTAACAGCTTGAGTTTGGCCATTTTCAGCAGCCTTATCAAGGTCAGTACCACCAGTAGTTTTAGACACCATTTTTACTTGTTTGTCATCTGTTTTCAAAGCAGCATTATTGACTGTAACAGTTCCGTCAGAACCTTTAACTACAGTACCATCGCTAGATACAGTTGTATCACCACGAGCTGCTAAGATAGCTGCATCAGTTTCATCTTGTGTTGTTGCAGGTGTCGCTGCATCAGCATTGTAAACAGCTTGTGTAGTAGTAGCATCATTAGTAGTTGCTGCACTAGTTGTTGTTGTGTTATTTAAATCTGGAGTATAGCCAACTTGTACCTCTGCAGCAAATACACTGCCTGTCCCCATGACAGCAGTCAACACAGATGCTGCAAGCATACTTTTATAGGCTTTTGGTTTAAACATAAATTCCTCCTAGAACTCATCCCCATAAAAAGTTTACATCTTGTTTTATAAAGACTAATAAATCTTTATTATTATAGCATAAAATACTGGGAATGAGTACTATATTAAACAAATTTTATGAAATTAATATGACTAGAATGTGCATACCCATGGGATTTGCACACTCTAGTCATAAACTTAAAAGCTTCTTGTCCAACGACCCCCTATATAATTGTTTCCTTGCGATGTATGCCATGCAGTAAACTTGAGGTTTCGTTTTACAGAATACTCTACACCATATTTATTTTGTTTATTATTGATACCTTGAGAATAAGTAAGCATTACCTTTGGCACAATATACTTGCCAATTTCAATATTGTAATTACCTGCCGTTGCCCTATTAGTTGGTTCATCAGGATCAATGGAACCTGTCGTAATATTAATCCGATCTAAACCTAATGTATTTTGCAATGCATCTTGCACATAGCCAAAGGCAAACATTTGTAAGCCTGCTGTAGCAACAGCATTTACATCTTCATTTGTCAATGTACTACTATTAGAATCTGCACCACGACCAAAGGTTAGCATGGAAATAATTTGCTTTCTAGACAAGCTAGGATTAGACGACAAAGTAAGATCCATATGGTCTACAGTCCCTTTTACACCAAGCATAATATTGTAGTTACTTACATTCGTTTCAGCCTCTAATTGTAAGTTTGGTAAATAAGAGCCACTTACAAAGTGTGCATTCCCCTTCGTAATATTAAATACATGACTTAAGTATTTAAATGTACCAGATTTAACATCAAACTGGCCACTAGCTGTTGGATTTTGTAACGTTCCGCCAAAGTGAACATCACCACCAATGAACATATTATACAAAGTACGATCATATAGGCGTACACCCTTGCCAGCATGGATGGTAACATCTACCCCCATATTGGTACTACTTTCACTAGATTGTAAGGAAAGCGGAATCTTGAATTGGATATTTTCCAAGTCCAAATTACCTGTCAATGTAGGTAACCCATCGCGTTCAGCAATATAAAGCTCCCCATTCAATGGGCCCCTAATATATTCACTACGAACATCGAGTCCATCAAGTTGAACAGCAGCCTTATAATTTGTAAGCTCATGACCAGACCAATTTACCTTAGCAGCTAAACCGGCTGAACCTTTCCCCATATTAATGCGGGATTGGAAATCACCTTGCTGTCCTGAGAAGATTAAATCCCCATCAATCCCTGTAATTTCATTATCTACATTAGCCAGCTTCATAGTGCCATTACGTACAGAAACCGTACCATATGCTTCTGGTTGATCTATAGTACCAGTAAGTCTGATTACCCCTTTTAACGGACCTGTTGCCTCCTTAACACTAGTAGTAACAAGAGGAATAACAGCCATATCAGCTTCGTTAAAATCGATAGTTACGTCCATAGATTTAGCATTACTAGCTTCTATGTAACCAGAGGTATAAAGTGCAGCCAATGGAATCTTGCCATAAATGCTAAGCTTATAGCCCCCTTTTGCACCTTGAATACGCTGAATCTGAATAACATGATCTTGCATAGTAGCCAACACAAACCCTTCATCAATGCCAATTCCATTGAAAGAGCCAGATTCTACTGCACCAGAGAGTTCAACCTTAGGGTTTTTAGTTTTTCCCGTAACATTCACAACACCAGTTACCCAACCTGTAGCTTGAATATCCTTACCCACAAGTGGTAAGAATGGTACTATGTCAACATCTTTTAAAGCGACTTGTAAGTCAGCTTCGCCATCTAGATCCAATGTACCGCCCATGGCAATGAGACCTTCATCAACAGGTAGTTTTAAGGTCGTAATTTTAAACTTTCGATTAGCTAAGCTAGCATCAATCGTTGCATCACCGACAACCTTGTTATCAATACTAACTTCATTAATTTTACCGTCAACAGTAACACTTGGATTATCCTTTGTGCCACCAATCTCAACAGAACCGTTTAATTTACCATCAAGATGCTCATTTTCACGATCTAACAGTGCTAATAGATTCTTGACACTACCATTAGTAACATCTAAAACACCAAATAGCTGTTGACTATCGTCGAGCTTCATGCCGCCTTTAGCAACATAACGACCACCATTTGATTCAGCAAAAGAAAAGTCTTGTACATTTACGACGGATTTATCTGCATACACGTGGCCATGAATATCAGTCAATAATTGCCCATTTATAGATAAAGCATCAGATAAAATGTAACCATTAAACTGAGGGTTATCCATAGAGCCCGTTATAGTACCACGGCCTGCTAACAAGCCATCTACCTTATAGTCAGTATTGATGAGCAGTCTACCCATATCGATTTTCTTACCTTTAAAATCAATATTAATAGCATCTTTCGATACTGTGCCACCACCTGTAATAGTTGCACCATAACCTTCGATATCAAAACGATATAACTCTAATGTTTCATTTTTATAGTTGTATTTGGCAAAAGCATTAGTAATAAGCTTGCCATAGGCAGATCCATCCCATAAGTGAGCTCGTCCTTCTACAATAGGATTAGCCGCAGTCCCTGTTATATGGTTATCGGTTTCAAACCATCCTGTAATAGGAATGTCAGTTACAGGACGAATTAAATTTTCAATACGCACTGCACGAGCTTTAGCATTTAAATCTAATGCATCAGTATTGATATTATACCAACCTGTAATATCATAACCGCCACTACCGTCACCAATATGACCATTGGTAATTGTTAGAACATGATTGTCTAAAGTAATATCGCTATGAATATCATTAAAATGGGCACCCTTATAAAGAACCTCTTGTCCCCATACAGTACCAATTACATTAGGGTTATCTAAAGCCCCTTTTACATTAATAGACGTGCTAAGTGTGCCAGCTACATCTTCACCTATGATTGGACTAAGTGATGTCAACGGCAAGGCATTACCAGAAACTGTGGCATCCACTTGACCGTTTTGAATCGAACCATATCCACTAAAGGAGCCAGTACCCATATTACCAACCATAATTATGTTGGTAAGATTATCACTATGAGTTAAATCTGCTTTTACAGAGTCAAGGATGACACCACGCACACCAATGTCATGACCTTGAACAGCACCAACCAAATCTGTAAGTTGATTATTCTTCCCTAAAGCGTGGATTTCTCCATCAACTATCCCTGTAACAGGCATGGTTAGATCTTTTGTGAAAGTATCCAGCGATAAGGAATGAACATTTGCAACCACATCAAAGTCACCTGTGTCTACAACATATTGACCTTTAACTTTAGCATTACCAGAGCCAATAGATAATTGGGCATCATCAATACGAACCAATCCATTATCGTATACTACATTTCCTTGCACTCGGTCCACATGGTACCCTTTGTAAGAAATACCATCACCACCGATTGTCGCATCTACGCGAGGCGCTACAGTGGTACCGCCAATATGTGCGCGACCGCCAACAACACCTGTAATCCCCACATCAGTAATAGCTTCTAGTGCTACTTTATCCGCCACAACATTAAGGTTTAAATATTCTTCCTCTTTTCCTAACGTAATGAGCCCATTAAGTCTTGCTGCTTGATCATTAATACGCCAAGAACTATGGCTAATGACAATTTGGTCGTGATTTAACATAATACGACCTTCCCCATCAGTAATAGTATAGGTCGTATTTCCGCGTTTATAAGTACCGCTTAATCCTTTGAACCCTACATTGCCACTCATAACATATTGGCCATCTTCACTTTTAATATTGAGATGTAAATCTTTTAACTTCCCCTTCGATACAACTAAATCCTTACGTAACGGAACAAAGCTCATAATGCCAGTCGTATCAATTTCATCAGCTTGTACAAACACATCAAAATTAGACACATCATCCATGTCTATATTGCCATTTACAAGAACAGAGGAACCATCTATATCAGCTGTAAAAGCCCCTTTGGACATACCACTCATATTAAGAGCAACGGTGCCATCAAGGTTTTCAACATTGCGTTTAACGCCATCTTTAGCACGTAGCGCTACATGGCCATTTTTAATGGTAATATCACCATCAAAACTACCCGATTTATTCGGATCAGATGGTTTAACTAACTTTTCTATACTCCAAGATCCATCGTTCAATTGCCATATGTGAAGATCAGGTGCATCCACGGTAACATTGGATATAGCTGTCGCCCCTGATGTGTTACCCCCAATTATACTTGGTAATGCAGATAGTTTAACCCCAACAGCTACATCTTGTGCCGTCCCTACTAAGTGACCATCCCGATCTTTAATCACCACATCTGATAAAACTACATCACCATTCCAATTGATACGAAGAGAATCATAGTCCACAGATCCGTTTATGGTATTATTTACTTGTTCTTTAACCATAGGTTCTACATAGGTCTTAGCTATAGGGTTTATACTAGCACCAACTGCAGATAATCCTAAAATTGCAGCCCCTATGAGACACCACTTTTTACGGGTCATAATGATCTCCCATACACATTATGAATAAAATAAATATATATACTAATCTTACCACACACACAGTAATAACTATAGTATTTTAAGGGTAAATTTTATAAAACTAATATATTTTTTTACTAATCATTTTCTACAATAACTACAGATAAAATTATTTAAACATTACCATAACATAAAAATGAAAATATACAATGAATCTACGCTCTATAAATCTATAAAAAAAAGACGACCGAAGTCGTCTTTTTTAGTATCCAATTATTGATTGCCACCTAGTTGTGCTAACTGTTCAGCTGCACCACTGTTTGCAATAATTTGTGCACCTTGTCCAACTGGAGTATTCAAAGGAACACCTGTCAATTGTTCAAGCGCAGCAATACTAATATTGTAATTATAAAGTGCTTGTACATAATTATTACGAGCATCTGTTAATTTAGTTTCCGCATCGAGTACATCAAGGTTTGTACCAACACCTGCACGATAACGAAGTGTAGCAATGCGGAAGCTTTCTTGACCTTGAGCGACTGCAGTTTGAGTGCTTTGGATTGTTTGCTCTGCAGAACGCAAGTTCAAGTATGCTTTTTGTACGGCTAATAATACAGCATCAACAGTAGCTAAATTAGCTTCTTTAGCTTGTTCAAGTTGTGCATTTGCTTTTTTAATAGCATTTTGTGTAGCACCGCCGTCCCATAAACTCCAGGATGCAGTAGCACCTACACTCCAAGATTTTGTACTTGTTCCAAAGTAACCATCTGGATCAGCATAGCCACGACCTGCTTTTACTGCCACAGTTGGTAAATAACCAGATTTAGCAGATTTTACAGCTTCTTCTGCAGATTTTACATCAAGGGCAGATTTTACAAGAGCAGAACGATGAAGTAAAGCATATGCTTTAGCTTGTTCCAATGTAATATTATAAGGTTTATATTGTAAATCATGTTCTGCCGTATTAATAGCTGTTTGTACAGGATATGCAATGACTTGATTTAAACTTGCTTCTGCTAAATTTGCAGCATTTTGAGCTTTAACAAGGCTCGTTTCAGAGTCAGCAAGATTTGTTTTAGCAGCCAACACATCAGAACTAGCTACCAAGCCAACATTATATTGAGCTTGCACATTTGTTACATGACCTTGGTAATCTTTAACAGCTTGTTGAGCCACATCAACAAGATTACGGTTCATGATCAAAGTATAGTACCCACTGATTGCATCGTATTTTGCTTGTTGCAATGCTTCTTCATAGCTAGCGCCAGTACCTTCACGTGTATAACGTGCAGAGTCAATACTTGCATCAAGTTGAGGATTAAATACAGGAGCACTAATGGAGAAGTTATGACTACCAGATTTACCGCGTCCAGTATCACCACCGGTTTTTTGAGCAGACCACCCATAGCTAACACTAGGGTTTTTACCTGCTGCTACTTGGCTAACTGCAGATTTAGCAGCTTCATAACCCCATTTAGTTTGTTTTGCAGTACGGTTATTCGCCAATGCCAAATCTATAGTACGAGACTCATCGAGGTCCAATTTGCTCTCATATGTTTTGCTATCTTGAACAGATTTTTCAGCTAGTTGCTTTTGTGTTAATTGAATAGCTTCTTTTTGATATTTGCTTAATTGGTCTCCATTATTAACGGAAGTTGTAACTACATCAGCAGCCATTGCACCTGTAGTAGCCAAGGAGAGCATTACACCTAAGGATAAAACCTTTTTATTCATAATATGTACCTCCATACTCACCTAAAGTGAATGTATTAGTCTTTAAAATACTTGTTTGATACCAAAGTAGGTACCGCCATTCGTGGAACCAAACGGTCTGGTCATTTGAATAACCCCATAAGTATCTTTATGTAAACGTATATCACTACGAATACGATATTTACGATGATTAAGATCATACATAGCAGCAGACAAGGATACAGGACCACGTAAATTATAATCTACGCCCACACCCAATTCACTTTCAAAAATACCACCACGTACTAACCATTTCGGACTAACAAATTTTCCTGCATTTAAATCGAATTTTGTATCATCCCCAATATTGGATAGTCCAATTTCTGCCATACCTTTATCATTAAAAGCACGAACACGACCATTGATACGGAATTCATCATCTGTTGTGTTATATAGTAAATCTACAGATGGCTCAACTTTAGTTGATGACTTTTTTTCAACATTATTCCCGTCTGCAACATTACCATTTACATCAGTTTGGTACGCTTTACCACCCATCAATTTATTGATACGAGCAGAAATTTGTGCCGTATTATGTAATGTTTCCTTAATATTTTCTTGTGCTTTAGGATCTGTTACTGTAGATTCCATAGAACGAGCCATATTATCTACACGATCCGTAGTTTGTTTTAAATTAGTCAAAATAGCGCGCATATCATTGCCTGCATTACCATCTGCATTAAATTGTTGAGCAGCTTGATTTAGCTGTGCCGTTACATCAGCCATATTTTGTGTAATCGCTACAGCATTATCAGCCATTACAGCCGTAGATTGCAAGGAATGCTTAAGTGCATTTTGCGTTGCTGGATCACCAATAATATTATTAATGGATTGCAACATTTTTTCGGTGCCATCCATTAGTTTTTGAGCGCTTTGCATCGCTTTATCCATAGCGTCTGCACCTTCGCCCTTAACAGTGTCACCATCTTGTAAAAATACCTTAGATTGGCCTGGTGAAATTTGAATAAACTTATCACCTAAAAAACCATCTGATCCCAATGTGAACGTAGAGTCACTTGGAATTTGTGTTTTTTCATCAAGCTTCATTTTTACTACTACACCATGTGGTGTAATCTCTATATCAGAGACATTACCGATGGCCACACCTGAGTATTTAACTTGATTGCCATTTTTTAGGCCATTAACTTGAGCAAAATCACCGGTAATCGTCATTTGCGGTTTAGCCCATATATCAATGCGGCCTACAAACAGTATGCCCGCAATAAATAATGCTATACCTATTATCGTGAAAGCCCCTACCTTGGCCTCCGTCGTCCACTTCATTATACCTCTCCCATCACAGATACGTTAATTGGTTCTGCTTCACCATGAATAAACTGTTGTACCTTTTTATTTGTAGAATTCTTAAAGTCTATTGTATCAGAAATTTCCACAAATTTCCCCTTATCAAGTAAAGCTATGCGGTCTGCTACATAAAATGCAGATTGCATATCATGCGTTACAACGATAGAAGTACAACCGAGCCGTTGCTGCATTCCCTTAATCAACATACTAATCGTACCTGATGTAATAGGATCTAACCCGGATGAAGGTTCATCATAGAGAATTAAACTCGGATCTAACGCTATGGCACGAGCTAAGCTAACACGCTTCTTCATGCCTCCAGATAATTCGTTAGGCATATAGGATTCATACCCTTTTAAACCGACCCAATCGAGTCGCTCTGCTACAATGCGTTTTATTTCATCATCTCCTAAGTCCGTATGCTGACGTAAGCCAAAGGCTACATTTTCACCTACCGACATAGAGTCAAATAATGCAGAGTATTGGAATACCATCCCCATTTTTCTTCGTACTGTATTAAATTCATCTTCAGATAATGTTGTAATATCTGTGCCATCTACTATAATCTGTCCCGATGTAGGACGCTGCAAGCCAATCAATAAGCGAAGTAGTGTACTTTTACCACTACCACTACCACCTAATATGACTAACGTCTCCCCATCATCGATGGTGAGATTAATAGAGTCTAAAATCACACGTGACTCATAGGCAACTACAACATTGCGTAGTTCTATCATAAATCCCTCTAATGTATCTACTAATATAACAAGGTAGATAAAAAGTAATTTAATACAAATACTAAAATGATACTAGTTACTACAGAACTAGTTGTGGAGAAGCCAACTGCTTCAGCGCCCATTTTAGTTTCCATCCCCTTGTAAGCACCTACCAATGCGATGACAGCACCAAATACGCTAGATTTCAAAAGACCTAGTGTAAAGTCTGAAATGGTAGAAAACATTTGAATAGAATCTAAATAAGTACTTGGCGCCAGACCTTTGATAGCAGTAGCTACAAAGTAACCACCTGCAATACCAATGACTACACCATAAAATGCCAAAATAGGCACCATAATCATACATGCTACTACACGAGGTACCACGAGATAACCAACAGGATCGACAGCCATAACACGTAGCGCATCAATTTGTTCAGTTACCTTCATTGTACCAATTTCAGCCGTGATAGCGGCGCCAACACGGCCGGCCAGTACAACCCCTACTAAAATAGGCCCTAACTCACGACCCATAGCAACAGCCATAAGACCACCCACAGTGCTTTGAGCTCCATATGTAATTAATACATCTGTAATCTGTAAGGTCATAACCGCTCCTGCAAATAGTAGCGTTAAGCTAATAATCGGCAATGAATCTACACCTAGGTGAGCCATCTGCTGGAATACATGCCACAGATTAATCATTTTCAGTTGTTTTATTGTTTGCCACACTAATAATGTAGCACTACCCATCTGTGATAGGCCGTGTATTACAACACGACCTATCGATTCAAGCCAATTCAACAGTCTAGCCCTTTCCCCTTACATTTTCAGCTTATTCAGCTGCATTAGTATCATTTACTTTAGATTCATCCTTTTTATCAGGTGTTTTTGTGTCTTGTTTATCAGACTTTTTCACATCTTTTTTACTGGATTTATCCTTTTTTGATTGGTCTTCCAACTCTAATTTATGTTCCATCTTGATTTGATTTTTAACTTCTTTTACGCGTTTAGCTAGTGCTTTATCACGATCAGCTGGCTTCATAACATGAATTGTAAATTGACCATCACCTTGAACGATGTACTCTGTATCAATAGCAGTCTTTTCGATTTGATTATCATCATCCTTATTGGAACCCAAATCTTCTTGACCAATTTTTTTCTTTACATCCCCTGGCATAGGTTTTGATTCCACATCTTTAAGTTTCGCTTTTTTAACAGATTTAGAACCATCTTCATCAACAAGGCTAATGCCATCTTCTAAAAACTCTACAACGATTTGATTATTCGTATCAGTCTTTTGAATTTCATCATAAAGCTCATCAAAATCTTTATGAACTTTTAATCGACGTAAGATTTCATCAGTTAAATTGTATTTTTGTTTTTCTAATACATAAGGTAATGGGATTTCACCGCCCCCACGCACCTCTAAGGTATACTGACCAACAGCTTGATCTTCAGGAACTTTAAAGAAGATTTGTTTAACAACTTTCTCCCCGCGGAATGGCTCCAACGTTACATCTACAACGATTGTATCCCCAGGAGAAACAATGGTAGAAGATGCAGACGCATCAATAAGCTTTGCAGTTTTCTTATCTTGTGTTACTTCAGTTTCTACAGAGATATCAGAGATTTCATAATTAATGAAGCGGTTATTCATAAGAACATCGATAACATTGTAGAACTCATCAACAGCCTTCTCTGAGATAGAGTCAGAACTATAGAACATATTAGTTCGTGTTAACGGTTTATGTTCTTTACCTCTTGGAGTAATAGTATAAGAAATTGTAGCTGTACCAGCGCCACTACGATCTAATGTTTTATTCAACATATTATATAGAGATGTAGCCGCTAAGGTCGGTGTCATTTCACTATCTTCAATGACCTTAACAGAGCTAGTTTTATCGCGTCCCATATCAAGGTCTTTTAAATGGAAGCGCATAGGAATACCTGGAGAGATCACTCCAGATACGCCAGCAATACCAGCACCTCTATCTTCAGTTACTGAGCCTACTTCCTTGCCCATAGAGCCTAATTTGAAAGCAGCATCATAACTTTTAACTACCGTAAAGATACTTGCATTGTGCATAAAGTAGTTTGAAGAGCCATGTTTCAAGAATGGATGACCAAAGGCAACAATCTTTTCACCATCTACATAGGTAACAGTACCAATAGCACCAAGTTTTAAGTCACCATCAACTAATAATGCGGCTACAGAGCCACCAGCCTCCAAAGGCTTTGCAGTTTCATCCCCACTAGCACTAGCTGTATCATATGTTTCATATTTATATTGTGGCAGCTTGGATTTAAAGTAATCCATGGACGCTGCATCAAAGCCATATGCCATAAGTGGTGTGCCAAGAGGAATCAATTGTTTATCATCCCATGGTCTAGATAGGTTCTTCTCATATGGAATATTCCATAATTTCACCATATCTTCAATAGGGGTAATCATCCCGATCGTACCGTCTGCAAACCCCCAACCATAGGCAACAGCACCAACGAGCTTGCCATTTATATATACAGGACTACCACTCATGCCATGAGCAATGCCTCCAGTTTTTTCCATAACAGGACCAGAGAACTTTGCCAAAATAAGATGACCAGATGGCCCCTTATCCTTCATGACACCCAGTACCTTTACATCAAAGGTTGAAATGGTATCTCCTACAATTACAGTTTTTGCAATGCCTTCCATACCTGTAGTTACATCATTGACAGGCATGAAATCAACAGCCTGTGCAGCTGTAAGTGAAGTACAGAAGAAAAGCGCCAGTATCGCTTTTCTATACAGACGCCAAGAATGAGAAAACTTCATTCCTTCTCTCCTTTATTTACTTTCTACTGTGACAACGATTTGATCACGAGAAACGTCTGAGCCCACTGTAACATTAACCGCCGTTACAGTACCAGTTACAGTAGATTTAGCAGCAGCCATAGGGCCAGCCAATGTCTCTACAGTTACCAATGTTTGACCTTCTGTTACAGCAGAGCCAACAGAAACTGTAGAAGCAACTTTACCTGTTAATACACTTTGGTATGATACAGGGGCCGCCATTACAGAGCTAACACTTAAAATGCCTAAAGCAGCTAAGGCCAACACTACTCTTTTCATAACGATCCCTCCTTTTACAAAATTAGTTATGTATTTATAGTATACTAAATTATTACTAATATTTCAAACAAAATTGTATGCAACGAATTCATTTTATAATTACAATATCCTCATAGGTCGTAGGATTTGAAGTCGCTTTATGAACGTATGTATCATTGACTACTAAATCAACACTACCTTGATTCGATAATTCAGCACCATCCACGACGCCTAGTTTAAATAATAGTTGAGCCCCTTCTTGTTGTGTAACCCCTACAGATTGAAGCCCAGCTTTATCAACAGTGAGCACCACCAAATTATGATCTTTAGTAGTTCCTATAAAACTACGAGCTTTATTATTGGTCCCATCAGCACCAACATAGTTACCATTTTTCAAAACCATAGTACCTGCTTGTAAAGCTGCTCCACCAGTGGTATTCACTTGTGCCAACTCCGGTCTATTTTGAATCGTAATCGGTGTGCCCACCTTTAATTTACGTAACGCATCCCTAGATTCTCCATGACCAGATAATACGTATTGGTTTTCTCCAATTTTAGAATTCCCTTTTTGACCACTAACCACCTTGCCATTAGCTACAGTCACTTCGTATCCAAAGTCATTAGTCTTTGTAGATGCCCCATACGCTGATGTATATAGAGTCAAAGCATTTTCTTTACGACTTGTATTAACAGAGGTAATCAGGAATGTATCCTTCTGTGTTTTAGCCTGTAGTAAAGGTCTTTTTTCTTCAATAAAATATCCACGATTTGGTGTATATCGCAAGGTGCCACGATTAGAAATACGCTCTAAATCAATCGTTCCATCACTAGCTACTGAATAAGGACGATCAAAACTTCCGCCCTTTACCTTTGCTCCAATGATGGCAGTATGTGATTGAATCACAGATGATAAGGTTTTTCCTTCTGGAACATGGGCTACTACCATAGGTGAATCATTATCAACAGATAACGCAAAGGCTTGAATCTTACCTTCTGCTACAGTGTTATTAATCTTGCTATACGTAACGGATTTATTTACATCTTTTGTTGTTTGTTGAGCATAGCCAGAAAATAAATCCACTACAATACGCGATGGCTTTTCCAATGTAAACTCATGATGTTGTACATCCTTATTAGCCGTCAAGGTTACTTGTAAAGCACCATTAACAGGTTGTAAGCCAATGCCTTTTAAAACACCTGTTTTCGTGTTATTTTGAGCTACAGGTCCAGTCAATCCATTTGTCGTACCACCCAGGTTAAGGGTAAGAGCATGTGTAGACTCATTATAAGATTTAGTCCAAGATACAGGCATTTCAGACACATCTAATACGATTCGACTTGTACCTTCGTGATTAGATACACGTACGCCGGTTAAATTTCCAGCTTCCGCATAAGGTATTGTGCTGCCTAGAAAGCCTAACACAGCAAAAGTCATATATAAATATCGTTTCATTTACAATTCCTCTATAGCGATAACCTATATTAATAGATCTATATTCATACATCAATTTTATACAATATACTTTTACTATAGTATACATCATATAGATGAAAATTACAAAAAGGATGCACTAAAAAAGAAGTTACTATCTACCGTCGTTCCATTTTTAATGGCCTATCTATAAATAGTAACTTCCTCAAATTTTACATTATTTCAATGAAATATTTTATTGTAATTCATCCAATGTATCGCGCAATTGTGACATTTCATCAAGAGCTTTTGCAACCCCTTTAATAACAGCATATCGCGGAGACTCAACTAAATAAGATGCAATACCAACAGAACGTGTAATAACACGATCTAAACCATCGATGAGAGCACCGCCACCTGTCAAAATGATACCATGATCATTAATGGCTGCTACAAGTTCTGGAGGTGTTTTTTCTAAAATCGATTTAATGCCTTCTAAAATATTCATCACTTGCGCCTCTAAGGCACGTTGAATTTCTAAGGAATTAACAGCAACCATCTTAGGTAGTCCAGAGCTGGCATCACGCCCTCTAACCTCTATAGTTCGTTCTTTAGCACGTCGATCTACGGTACCAACAGAAATCTTTATCTTTTCTGCTGTTAAAGGTCCAATAACAAGTCGCTTTTTACGACGTATATAGCGAATAATAGATTCATTGAAGGAATCTCCTCCAATGCGAAGGGATTCACTCACAACAACGCCAGTATCACAAAGAACGGCAATATCAGTAGTACCGCCACCTACATCGACAACCATAGCTCCAACTTGGTCAGCATCATTGAGACCTGTACCCATAGCAGCTGCTAATGGTTCCTCTATAAGAACAGTCTTTTTAGCGCCTGTTCTAAGTAAAGCCTCTAAAATAGCACGTTTTTCAACAGGCGTAATTCCAGATGGCACACATACAATAATACGCGTTTTCATCAATCTAGAAGCAGGCACAACGGAACGAATAAAGTATTTTAACATAAATTCGGTCATATCGTAATCTGCGATAACACCCGCTTGAACAGGACGAATAACAGATATACCTTTAGGTGTACGCCCAACCATAGAACGTGCAGCTTCACCTAACGCGAGAATATCTCCGGTTTTATCATCACGCGCAATATAGGCAG
Source organism: Veillonella sp. 20925_1_51 (assembly GCF_041431445.1). NCBI lineage: Bacteria > Bacillati > Bacillota > Negativicutes > Veillonellales > Veillonellaceae > Veillonella > Veillonella sp. 20925_1_51. The sequence goes on along the minus strand of NZ_JAPVXT010000006.1, from coordinate 38,162 downwards.
GCTCATCTAAGACTAGCCCTTTCCCTTTAGCAAAGATAAGAATATTGGCAGTTCCCAAATCTATACCTAAGTCAAAATTCAATGAACGATTCAATCGTCCCATTAAATCGCCCACCTGCTCAGGACGAACTAGGCGCTTCAAGGTCATAGCAGGTGTAGTTTTCGCTATGGCAACAGTTTCACGATTACGACGCTCAACACGGCGCATTTTGGTGACTTTAACCATTGCTTCGCGCATATTGGAAGCCAAATGGCTAGCTTGCTTAGCTACGCCCTCTGAAAGCTTCGTAGACTTGCGTTTCGTCCTTCGTAATGGTTTACGATTAGAACTAGTTTTAGCATTTTCAACCTTTGCAGCACCTAAGTTTTGTTGCTCGTTGTATAAAGCCGGCCCTTTTGAGCGCCGGCTTCGTTTCTTTTTATTCTGTTTTGGCTCTGTACTTTTATTCGTCAACCCGAACAATATCAGCACCTAACCTTTGCAATTTACCTACGAAATCATCATAACCACGATCGATATGATGTAGACGACCAACTTCAGTTCTACCTTCTGCAGTCAACGCAGCACAAACAAGAGCCGCACCTGCACGCAAGTCTGTAGCATTAACTACAGCACCATGCAAGCGTGGCATACCTTCGACAATCGCTTGACGATTGTCGATATCGATATGGGCACCCATTTTGCGAAGTTCCGCAACGTGCATGAAGCGATTTTCAAATACAGTTTCTGTTACAGTACTTGTACCTTCAGCGATTGTAGTAAGCGCCATAAATTGAGCTTGCATATCTGTTGGGAAACCTGGGTATGGTAGTGTTTTAATATCAACAGCTTTAATGCCTTTGCCAGTACTGATAACGCGAATACCATCAATTTCTTCCTCTACAGTAACGCCAGCTTCTTTTAACTTAGCTACTACTGGTTTCAAATGTTCTGGCAATGCATTTTCTACAAATACGTCGCCACCAGCCATAGCAGCGGCAATCAAATATGTACCAGCTTCGATACGGTCTGGAATAACCGTATGAATTGCACCATGTAATTGAGGCACACCTTCAATGCGGATTACATTTGTACCAGCACCGCGAATATTAGCACCCATTGCATTCAAGAATGTTGCTAAATCAACGATTTCAGGTTCTTCCGCAGCATTTTCGATAACAGTTTTACCTTCAGCCATGGAAGCTGCCATAATTACGTTTTCTGTAGCCCCTACACTTGGGAAATCCAAGTAAATTTGAGTGCCTTTAAGACCTTCTGGAGCATGAGCATATACATAATCTTCAGTAATTTCAATTTTAGCACCTAGTGCTTCGAACGCTTTTAGGTGAAGATCGATAGGACGTGCACCAATCGCACAACCACCTGGCATGGAGATTTTAGCCTCCCCTTTGCGCGCTAAAAGTGGCCCCATTACGAGGAAAGATGCACGCATTTTGCGTACAAGCTCATAAGGAGCTTCCGTAGCAGTCAATGTAGACGCATCGAAGATAATTTCATCATCTGCTTTATTACGAGTAATTTTAACCCCCAAAGACTCGATAACTTGGCAAATTGTACCTACATCTTCCAAATTTGGAATTTCAAGTAATTTACTAGGTGTTGATGCTAGCAAAGTACCGGCAATAATAGGGAGTACCGCATTTTTAGCACTACTAACACGTACACGGCCTTCCAACCGGTTGCCACCTTGAATGATTAGCTTTTCCAACAGAATTCCTCCTACACTTTATATCGATCATCTTGTATGAACTACAAGACGTTGTATTTATAACGTCATATACTAAATGTTATTATACTATTTTTCGATATATCTCATCAAGAGACTGTGAGAAAATACTGAGAAAAAAAGCCCCTCATTTTGAGGGGCCTAATTATTATTTTGCTTTTAAGGATTTTAGTTTCTCATCCATATGCACTGTATCTAAGAAACGAACAGTACCTGTTTTAGAACGCATTACGATAGTATGTGTACGCGCACCACCTGGGAAGTATTGAATAGCATTCAATAAGTTACCGCGAGTAATAGCCGTAGCCGCAAAGATAACATCATCTGTACGAACTAAATCATCCAATGTAAGTACTTGATTTACATCGGTAATACCCATTTCATGACAACGACGAATTTCTTCTTCTGTTTCTGGTTTCAAGCGGGCTTGCATATCGCCACCTACGCATTTCAAAGCAGCTGCAGCCAATACGCCTTCTGGTGCACCACCAGTACCAACAACCATGTGTACCCCAGAACCTTCAATACAACATTCCATAGCTGGGTTAACATCACCATCAGAAATTAACATAATACGTGCACCAAGATCACGGGCTTCTTTCATCAAACCATGATGACGTTCACGATCAAGCATAACAAGTGTAATTTCATCGACATTGCGATTCATTTTTGCCGCTACATTTTTGATATTTTCAGTTAAAGATTTAGTAATATCGATAGCACCTGCACCACGAGGACCAACGCAAAGTTTTTCCATGTACATATCTGGTGCATGTAACAAGCCACCTTTTTCAGCAATAGCCATAACTGCAATCGCACCATTTTGGCCTTTTGCAATCAAGTTTGTGCCTTCAATTGGGTCAACTGCGATATCTACTTCTGGACCACCAGCACCTACATGTTCACCAATGTAAAGCATAGGCGCTTCATCAATTTCGCCTTCGCCGATAACTACTGTACCAGAAATACGAACAGAGTCAAATGCTTGACGCATTGCATCTACAGCAAGACCATCCGCTGCATCCTTTTGACCGCGGCCAAGTAACCGACCACTGCGTAAAGCAGCCGCTTCAACGACACGAGCAAATTCCAAAGATAATGTACGATCCATAATAGGCCTCCTTATAAGTCCTGTGTGTATTGTAATATGACTCTTACATTGAGCCGAATACTTAACTTATTGATTAGCTTGTTTCCAATCTGCCATAAATTTTTCAAGCCCTGCATCCGTCAACGGATGTTTCATAGCTTGCATAAGTACTTTGAATGGCACTGTTGCAATATGAGCACCGGCTTTAGCACATTGTATGATATGCAATGGTGTTCTCACACTAGCTGCAATAATTTCAGTTTCAATACCATGAATAGCAAATATGTCTGCAATATCTTGAATTAATGTAAGGCCATCCATGCTGATATCATCAATGCGACCCACAAATGGGCTCACATAGGTAGCACCTGCACGAGCTGCTAATAAGGCTTGGTTGGCAGAGAAGATTAAGGTTACATTAGTTTTAATGCCTTCTTTGCTTAAAACTGCAACAGCTTTAAGACCTTCTGGAGTCATAGGCACTTTAATAACTACATTAGAGCCTAATTTTACAAGCTCATGAGCTTCCCCGATCATACCTTCTGCATCAGAAGCAATAACCTCTGCACTCACAGGGCCCTCTACCAAATTAGCGATTTCAGAAATAACTTGTTTTAAATCGCGTTTAGCTTTCACGATAAGGGATGGATTAGTAGTAACACCATCGATAAAACCAAAAGCATACGCCTCTTTAATCTCATCAAATTCTGCTGTATCAATAAAGAACTTCATAGAATGCCCCCTCTTATTTTCCAGCCTTAATTACTTCTACGCCGCCCATGTAAGGTACAAGTACTTTAGGAATCACAACAGAGCCATCAGCTTGTTGATAGTTTTCCAAGATAGCTGCTACTGTACGACCTACAGCAAGACCAGATCCATTTAATGTATGAACGAATTCTGGTTTACCTTTAGGACCACGACGGAATTTAATATTTGCACGACGAGCTTGGAAATCAGTCATATTAGAACAAGAAGAAATCTCTCTATACTTGCCTTGAGCTGGCATCCATACCTCTACATCATATGTTTTAGCAGAACCAAAGCCAATATCACCTGTACAAAGTGTAATTACACGGAATGGCAACGCCAATAAGCGCAATACTTCTTCTGCATTATCAGTCAATGTTTCTAATTCTTTGTAAGAATCTTCAGGTTTAGCTAATTTAACCATTTCAACTTTGTTGAATTGATGTTGACGGATAAGACCACGAGTATCACGACCTGCGGAACCTGCTTCAGCACGGAAGCATGCAGTAAATGCAGTATAATATTTTGGCAATTCCTCTTCGCTCAAGATTTCGCCACTATGGTAGTTAGTCAATGTAACCTCTGCGGTAGGAATCAAGAAATATTCAGTATCTTCTACATGGTACATATCTTCAGCAAATTTAGGTAATTGACCAGTACCTGTCAAAGTTTCACGCGTTACCATGTATGGAGTCATCATTTCAGTGTAGCCTTGTTTATCTACATGAAGATCAACCATGAAGTTAATGAGAGCACGTTCTAAACGAGCACCCAAACCTTTATATACAGTGAAACGAGCACCGCTCATTTTACCAGCGCGATTGAAATCAAGAATGTCGAGATTTTCACCTAAATCCCAATGAGCTTGTATATCAAAGTCGAATTGACGTGGCTCGCCCCATTTGCGTTGTTCTACATTTTCATCTTCATCAGCACCAACAGGAACAGATGCATCACACATGTTTGGCAACATCAATGCCGCATCACGTAATTTTGCTTCTACATCGCGAATACGATTATCAAGCTCAGCAATATCATCGCCTACTTTTTTCATTTCTGCGATTTTATCATCCGCATTTTCTTTATTGCGTTTTAATTGGCTAATTTCTTCAGTTACAGAGTTACGAAGAGCTTTTAACTCCTCAACTTTACCAATCAACTGACGGCGTTCATCATAAGCGGATACAAAGGTTTCCAAATCGCCTTTCGTGTGACGATTATCTAAGTTTTGTTGCACTAAATCAATATTTTCACGGACAAATTTTAAGTCTAACATACTATGAACCTCATCTTCCAACTATGCTACGAACAATATATTCAATACGTTTAAGTATACCATATATTGGTGTATTTATCATTAAATTATAAGCTACCTACTAGATTTCTAATTAATTTTTATACTATTCATCATCATCGTCTTCTAGTAAATAATCTTTCGCCATCCATTTTCGGGTTCCTGTGAAAGAAATGGTTACCCATTTCTCCGTTGGGTTCCCTCCGATTTCTTGGTCAATTTCATTGCGAATTGCATCGATTTCAGCAATTGTCTGATATGGGAAGTTCTTAGGAACTAAAATATCAATTTCAATAATTCGAGTGTTGCCATATACTTGCACACTAGAAACATAATCTTTGAAATTGTACTTTTCCATAAAGCGGTCCATAATCTCCTGTACTTCATTATGCAATGAAGTCGGTGCCCAGCCTAACACTTGTTTCACAGATGGGATGATAATACGGAACGCTGACGGTATCATCTGTACGGCTAATACAATGAGCACAATCGGGTCAATATACGCTGCCCAATCAGCATATTCAGTTCCTTCTAACATGATGGCCACGACGAAACTGATCAAGATAGCTGCTTCTAGCAAAGCATCAACATACCAACTTACATTATCAAATTTAATTAAGTTAGACTGCAGACTCTTATTAATACGACGCACATATAAGTAATATATAGTGTCCGCCACTGTAAAGAAGATGGCATAGTAAATAGCTGGTCCAAAATCTACATGACGTCCCCCCGATATAAGGTCTGTAATGCCACTAGATAAGGCATAAATTACGATTAGCAATATAAAAAAGCCTTCTACGGCAAGTACTAAAGGTTCAAACTGCCAATAGCCAAATTGGAAGCGCTTACTCGTTTCACGGGCTATTAACTTGGCCGTCATGAGCATCATGATTTTAATAACAACATCGACAAAGGAAAATACACCATCTAATAATACCGCACTAGAACCTGTGACAATCCCCATTATAGTACCGCTTACCGCTACTAGAGCCATCAGGCCAACGGATTGCATAAGTAACTTCTGTTCTATAGAGCGTCTTGCCCCTAATATATCCATTAAGTCCCCCACTTTCTTAATTTGTATGTCTTTTTATTATACACCAAGGGTATTGATGCGCAATATGAGGTCAAAATAAAACAGGTAGCTTGCATGCTATACAAACTACCTGCTATGGATACTATGTAAATTCTTTTTTATTGCCCGCTTTAATACAGATTAACTATTAACCTTGAAAACCTTGAGGATTCGGTAATACCTGTCCCGCTACATAGCGTTCAACAATATGTCGATCATCACCAACATATAACCAACGTTCAAGCCGTTCCTCTAAGGTGCGTTCATTAGGGTCAAATATTGATGTATCGTCAATGATAAGGGCATCTAAGTCACAACCTTTTTCAAAGCTACCAACCTTACCAAAGAACTTGCCGCCGCCCTTTGTAGCCATATAGAAAGCTTCACTTAATGTAAGTGGCGCATATGTTTGATCAACTTCTACCCATTTCATTTTTGACAATCCAATAGCTTCCGTAAGAACCTTCGCCATCGATACAATATGACCACCAGAGATATCGGAGCCCAAACCAATCGGTATATTCCGTTTCATTAGCTTACGAATCGGTGCAATACCACTTGATAGGTTTACATTAGAATATGGACAGTGAGATACCATAGTTTGAGTTTCTGCCATACGATCTATTTCTACATCGCTTAAATGAATGCAGTGAGCCATCACTGTAGGTACCTGTCCCATTAAGCGGTGTTCATAGTACACATCTGTATAATTTGGTGACTCTGGATGTAATGATGCAACCCAATTAATTTCACCGTGATTTTCGGACAAGTGAGATTGAATTGGTACATTATATTCTTCTGCTAATTTCCCTAGTCCACTCATTAATTCACTTGTACAAGATGGTACAAATCTAGGTGTAATAATGGGTTTAACCAATGGACCAAACTGCGAGGATGCATCCACCCATTCTTTTGTATCAATCAAGGACTGTTGTGTTTCCTCAATCAAGAATTCTGGACTGTTACGATCCATATTTACCTTACCTACATAGGCTGATAGTCCTGCTTTTTGTAAAAGCTCCATCAATACTAATGTGCTTTCTTTATGGATGGTACCAAATAGTATACTTCTAGTAGTCCCATTGCGCCATAAATCCTGTACAAAGGCGCCATATACTAACCGTGCATAATCTGGATCACTAAACTTCGCCTCTTCAGGAAATGTATAGGTTTCTAACCAAGGCAGCAATTCTTTGTCCATGCCAAGACCACGATTACAATACTGCGGAGCGTGAGCATGTGTGTCTACAAAGCCTGGAATGATGAGATTATCACCATAATCAGTGACCTCACACGCTGCATAAGCTGGTGGAATACTTTCCCCACAATATACGACCACGCCATCAACGGCAATGATATATCCATGTGGAATAGATATAAATTCTGAAGGCCGCGGTGTATATAATATATTTCCTTTTAAAATAAGTGTCGAATTCATATAACCTCCTTGCGTGATCAGAGCGTTGAAAGACTATGCCCAAATAACACGCTAGATTTTCTTTAATATTCTTTTTTCAATACATAGCCATAGGCTTGTTTATATCCATTTGATTGTTCAGTAATGTATACACCTTGTATTTCTGGTGCAAAACCAGGCAGTTGATTAATGCCCTCTTCTAAGGCTAAGAAATAGTCACACGCAGTCTTAGACCAACGCTCCCCTGGTTGCACACAAATTACACCTGGCGGATACGGAAGAGCCCCTTCGAGGGCAATACGCCCTTCTGCCTCACATAAAGGGACTAGTTCGCCTTTGTTACGTTGGAACTCAAAGTTAGCTTCTTGTGGATTCATTACATAGTCAGGGAAGTATTCACCCAAGAATAATCGCTGTTGCAAAAGACTTATATTTCTAGACTTATAAAAGTCATGCATTTCTTGGCATAACTGACGAATGTGGTAGCCTTTATATTTGTCTATATGACTATAGTAAATCGATGGCAACACCTCTTCCATCGGTACATCCCGATCTATGAGTTCTTCAAACCGAACGAGTTCCGCTACTAGCGCATCCATCTTACGCTTAGATTCTGCTGGTGTCATGAGGAATAAGATTGTATTTAAATCACATTTTTCAGGAATAATTCGATTTTCTCGTAAATAATTAGCGAGAATATTCGCAGGGATGCCAAACTCTTCATATTCTCCAGTTTCCACATCGATTCCCGGTGTAATCAGTTGAAATTTACATGGATCAATAAAATACTGTCCTTCACCATAGCCGTTAAAAGAATGCCACTTGGCTTCTGGCTCAAAAGCAAAATATTTTACATCACAAGCCATCTCATGGGTATTTCCCTCTTCCCATAGTTTACCATGAACAATTGGAGGTACTAAGGGGCGTAAATATTTACATTGTTTCAATACGGCTTTACGCGCATCAATAGCTACCTCAACACATTCACGCCATAATGTTTGTCCTAACTCGCCTTCATGAATTTTCGCATTAACATCAAGCGATGCAAATAATGGATAAAATGGAGATGTAGATGCATGCATCATAAAAGAGTTATTAAAACGTTTATGATCCACATAGCGTTCTTGTCCCTTTATATGACTGTCTTTTTTATGAATTTGGGATGTTTGTGAAAAGCCAGCTTGTTGCTTATGTACTGATTGAGTAACTAAAATGCCAGGGTCATTTGGGCCCAATTCTAACAACAATGGACTACAGTCTTTCATCATAGGAATAAACTGTTCATACCCAACCCAAGCAGAGTCAAAGAAAATATAGTCGCAAAGATGGCCTATTTTATCTACTACTTGCCGCGCATTATAAATCGTACCATCATAGGTTCCTAGTTGAATAACTGCTAATCGAATGGGCCGTTTTGCATTTGCTTTTTCAGGTGATTTTTCTGCCACTAATTGACGTATATAACTTTCATCAAAGCAATGATCTAAAATACCGCCAATGGAGCCAAAGGGATTACGTGCTGTCTCAAGATATATAGGCGTAGCACCAGACATAACGAGGCCACCATGGCAGATAGATTTATGATTATTACGATCATATAAAATAATATCCCCCGGTGTTAAAAGAGCATTAAGCACTACCTTATTCGCAGAAGATGTACCATTCAATACAAAATAGGTTTTATCCGCATTGTAGACCTTAGCTGCATGTGCTTGAGCATCATACGCATAGCCTTCATGAATTAAGAGATCCCCTAATTTTACATCTGCATTGCAAAGATCAGCTCTAAATATATTCTCTCCAAAGAAATTGTAAAAGGCACGACCCGTAGGATGTTTATAGAAGAATTGGCCCCCTTGATGACCTGGACAGTCAAACTGTGAATTTTCATCCCCTACATAATCAGATAAAGCCCTGAAAAATGGTGGTAAAATAGATGCTTCATAGTTTGCTACAACTTTCTCTATCTCTGATGTACAGTCGTCGATACTCATAGATAAGAGCTCTATAATGGACGTGATACGATTTCTATAAAGAGATATATCTTTAGATGCATCAACTCTTAAGACAATAACAGGTATACCAAAGGAGCTAATTTGATTATTATTCACAAGATCTAGCTCACCATCATCGATAACAACGGCACCTACATCTGTAAAATCTGTTTCAAAAACGCCAACACATGTGCGTCCTGCTATGGATTTAATTTTGGATTGCACGGAATCAGATAAAGCAACCTTTAAATGTTTCACAGTCTTCTCCTTTCGTAACTAAATATCATAGTCAACATATACTTCAACACCACATGTAGAATAAATATAATATTCATAGAATACAATAATCATAAAACATAATATTCGTATCATATGACGAATAAAAAAGCTCCCTACTCAAAGAATAGGGAGCCTTTTGGTTTTAGATTATTCAGCTGCTTCTTCTTCAGCTTCAATATGCTTAGGAGCTTCTGGTTTCATCAATGGGAACAACAATACATCGCGGATGGATGCAGAGTCTGTTAAGAACATAACGAGACGGTCAATACCAACACCTAAACCTGCTGTTGGAGGTAAACCGTATTCAAGAGCTGTAACGAAGTCTTCATCCATACGGTGAGCTTCATCATCGCCAGCTTCGCGTTCTTTCAATTGATCCAAGAAACGTTGTTTTTGGTCGATTGGGTCATTTAACTCGGAGAAGCCATTTGCCAATTCACGACCATAAATGAACGCTTCAAAACGTTCTGTAGCCAATGGATTTTCACGACTTGCTTTCGCAAGTGGAGAAATTTCTTTTGGATGACCATATACGATAGTTGGTTGAATCAAGTTTTCTTCTACATAATCTTCGAAGCAAAGATTTAAGATTTTACCAATACCATCATTTTCTGTATATTCTACATTTAAACGATCTGCAATAGCACGAGCTTCTTCTACAGTAGTAACTGCATCAAAGTCTTCACCAGTGTATTTTTTTACACCTTCAGCCATTGTGATACGATTCCAAGGTGGAGTCAAATTGATTTCTGTACCTTGGTATGTGATTTCTTGTGTACCTAGAACCTCTTGAGCACAGTAGGACACAAGATTTTCTGTTAAGCGAATAGCATCCTCAACATCGCCATAAGCTTGGTAAGATTCGATAGTAGTGAATTCTGGATTATGACGGTTGTCGATACCTTCGTTACGGAAGCAACGGTTCATTTCGAATACGCGGTCCATACCACCAACGATCAAGCGTTTAAGGTATAATTCTGGTGCAATACGCATGTAAATATCGATATCAAGCGCATTGTGGTGAGTGATGAATGGACGAGCTGCAGCACCACCAGGAATAGCATGCATCATTGGTGTTTCTACTTCCATGAAACCATCACGCATCATGTATTCGCGAATTTTAGCAACGATTTGGGAACGTTTTACAAATGTATCACGCACTTCAGGATTTACAATCAAATCAACATAACGTTGACGGTAACGAAGTTCTGTATCCTTTAAACCATGCCATTTTTCTGGCAATGGACGTAAAGATTTAGATAACAAAGTTAATTTGTTAACTTTAATTGTAACTTCACCTGTATGAGTTTTAAATACATGACCTTCTACACCGATGATATCACCGATATCAAGCATTTTTACGTATTTATAAGCATCTTCGCCCAATACATCTTTACGGAAATATACTTGAATATCCCCAGATTTATCACGAATATTGGCAAATGCTGTTTTACCATGGGAACGGATTGTCATCAAACGCCCTGCAATAACTACAGGTTGACCATCATATTTCAAGAAGAAGTCATCTTTAATTTCTTTTGCATTATCTTTTACAACAAAACGTTGACCAAATGGATAGATGCCATCCGCTTCGTATTCAGCCAATTTATCGCGGCGAATTTGCATTTGCTCATTCAGCTCTTCTTGTACATTTTTAATTTCTTCACTCATGTTATCGCCTCTTCGTCAGTAAATGTAAATTATTGGATTGCTAACACTTTGAATGTAACAGGACCATCTGGTGTGGAAACTTCTACTTCATCACCTTTACGTTTGCCCAAAATAGCTTTACCTACAGGAGATTCGTTAGAGATACGATTGTTGAATGGATCCGCTTCAGAGGAACCAACGATAACATATTCTAATTCATCATTGTACATTGTATCTAGTACCGTTACTTTACTACCTACGGATACAACATCACCTTTTACGGATTCGTCGATGATTTTCGCAGTGTTAATTTTATTTTCAAGCTCTACAATATGACCCTCGATGAAAGCTTGTTCATTTTTTGCATCATCATATTCAGAGTTTTCACTAATATCGCCATATTCAATAGCAGTCTTAATACGTTCAGACACTTCAATACGACGTACAGATTTATAATACGTTAATTCTTCTTCTAATTTCTTTAAACCGTCGGCGGTAAGTAATGTTTCTTTTACGTCTGCCATGGGTACCCCACTCTTTCTACATATAAATTAAATAAGAAAAAAGTGCCATAATAAGATGACACCTTATCTTTTATTTCTAAATTATCTCAACCATTATATAAAAATACTGTACATTTGTCAATCTGACTACATTTCAGACAATATTTTACGGTATGATTCTAGCTCATTGTGAAAGCTTGTTACAGTATGAATTGTATTCACACGATTGCGCCAGTATGCTGATTCAGGGAGGCCCTTCATATACCAGCCTGCATGAGTTCGTATTTCCTTAACGGCCATACTTTCACCCTTATATTGACATAAGAGATCAAAATGCTTTAACAACATGTCGAGACGTTCAATATCGCTCGGCGCCGCCAATACTTCACCAGTCGCTAAATAGTGATGAATACGATTAAAGATCCATGGATTTCCCTGTGCACCACGGCCTACCATCACCGCATCACATCCTGTTTCATCGAGCATGCACTTTGCATCCTCTGGTTCCACTATATCCCCATTGCCCATAACGGGTACAGCCACGGCTTCTTTTACAGCCTTAATATAAGACCAATCAGCATGTCCACTGTACATTTGCTCCTTAGTACGGCCATGTACTGCAATAGCCGCCACACCTGTAGATTCGATGCGTTTAGCAAAGTCCACAACATTGATGGAATCACTATCCCAACCGATGCGCATTTTCACGGTTACAGGCACATCCACAGCCTTAACCGCAGCCTCTGCTACGCGCGCGGCTAAGTCAGGATTCTTCATAAGTGCAGAGCCATCACCGGAGGAAACAACTTTTTTAACAGGACAGCCCATATTGATGTCTACAATATCGGCACCTGCATCAGCTACAACCTTTGCACCAATGGCAATAGCCTCTGGATTAGAACCGAAGATTTGCATAGAAACAGGCCGTTCTACCTCTTCAATACGCAACAATTCATGGGTGCGTTCATTTTTATATTTAATGCCCATGGCGCTGACCATTTCGGTGCAAACCAAGGCGGCCCCATGCTCTTTAGCAAGTAAGCGATAAGCAATATCGCTGACCCCTGCCATTGGCGCTAATATGGCTTGTCCGTCAATTTTGACAGCTCCAATTTGCCATTGTTTATTATTCATATATATCCCCTAATAAAAAGGGTACAGCATAAGCTGTACCCGAATGTACACTACTTTGTTACATATTCGTAACTATATTATAGTAGCATTATTTATTTCTTTCGTAAATAAGGCGCAAACCTTCTAATGTAAGCATAGGTTCTACATGATCAATGCAGTCCGTAGCACTGCTAATGAGTTGTGCTAAACCGCCTGTAGCTACGACAGTTACATGATCACCCATTTCAGCTTTCATACGAGATACAAGGCCTTCCACTTGGCCTACATAACCATAGAACATACCCGCCTGCATAGAAGATACGGTATTACGGCAAATGACTTGACCTGGGTCTCTTACATCAATACGTGGTAATTTAGCAGCCCGTTGGAATAGAGCCTCTGCAGAAATGGTAACACCTGGTGAGATAACACCGCCCATATAATCGCCATTGCCTTTAACCGCACAATAGGTAGTAGCTGTACCAAAGTCAATAATGATTAAATCACCTTTATAACGCTCATGTGCTGCTACAGCATTTACGATACGGTCAGCACCTACTTCACGAGGATTATCATACTTAATGGCGATACCAGTCTTAGTGCCAGGCCCAACAATAAGAGGATTTACATTGAAATAACGTAAACATACGCGCTCTAATGTAGGCATCAATGGTGGCACAACTGAGGAAATGATGATATCTTTAATATCCTTCACATCAACCTTACGGTCATGGAAGAATAGGTTCATCATCAACATGCCATATTCATCGGTGGTCCGAACCCGATCCGTGGAAATACGCCAGTGACCTACAAGCTCCGTCTTGTCGTATACACCGAGAACAATATTGGTGTTCCCCACATCAATTACTAATAACATGAATGCCTCCTATTTGCGCGGACGAATTGATACGTCCCCTGCCACAATACGTTTAACTGTCCCATCAGGGATTCTTACTAATAAGTTACCATCTTCATCAATATCTGTAGCTACCCCTTCATAGGTATTTCCTGGTGCTCTTACTTCAATTTCCTCACCAAGTGTTACCGATAATTGACGCCATTCATTGAGAGTTTCCTCAAAACCACTATCGAGGACTTCATAATATTGATGTTCTAAAGATTCTAATATAATTTTAAAAGCTTCCGTCCGTTCAATATCAATGCCTTCCATAGTTAAGGATGTAGCGATCAACTTCAATTCTTCCGGGAGCTCTTCTTGTTTAGTCTTTACATTGACACCTATGCCCATAACAATATAGGAAATTTCCTCCATAGAGCCAGACATTTCGGTCAAGATGCCAACTAGTTTACGACCATTCACAAGAATATCATTGGGCCATTTAATGCCTGCATCGGTGAGTCCCATTTTATGGAACGCTTTTGTTAAGGCTACGGCTGCCATCAATGTACATTTTGGTGCTTCTACAGGTGCAAAGTCAGGGCGCAAAATGAGACTAAACCATAGACCTTTCCCAAATGGAGAATACCAGCCCCGCGATAAACGACCTCGGCCAGCAGCCTGTTCCTCTGTTACAACAACAGTACCTTCTTCTGCACCTTGTTGTGCTAAGCGACGAGCTTCTAGGTTAGTAGATTCGGTAGTGTCCATATAGACATACCGTTTTCCAAATACATCTGTTTTTAAGATTTGCTTCATTGCTAATGGACTCAACAAATCAGGTTCCTCCAATAATCGATACCCCCTCTTGGTATAAGATTCTATTTTGTAGCCTTTTTGACGTAATGCCTTGATATGCTTCCAAATAGCTGTACGCGAAACATGACACGCTTCCGACATATCCTGTCCCGATACGAAACCACCTTGGTTTTGTCTCAAGAATTCTAATACTTCATCACGCATAGTTTAGAGCCCCTTTCTTTGTCAACCTAGGTTTACAATTCGATTGTACAAGTGTACCCTGTAAAATGCAAGGGTTATTTAAAAGAATTAATGGTATAATACATGTAGTATTAAGTTATACCTTATGCAAAAGATAACAATAGTATGGTCTATCATTATCTAGGGAGATATATGCAACAATTTACATTAGAAGAAAAAAATGAGGTTCTTGAGAACCCGTTTATTCATATTCATAGAAAGCTCGACGTCCTATTAAACATAGGCAAACTACTCATGGAATGTGGTGCCGATACAAATCGAATTATTGAAGAAATGCTTAAAGCCGCCACATTTATGGGTATTCCTCATGATTATTTAAATATACATATTTCCTATACTACGATTATGGTCAATTTACTGCATAAAGAACGATCTATTACCGTATTTAGAAAAACACCTGTCCATGTACCCAATATGGCCATGATCAATGCCGTATCTAAACTAACTTGGCGAGCCTTTGAACGACATTATTCACTTACAACTTATGAACAGTTAATTTCAAAATTAGATTCCACTATTCCAGTATATCCTGATTGGATAAAGGGTATTGCTTGTGCCCTCGGATCAGCAGGCCTTGCCTTTTTGTATAGTGGCGATATGATAGCTTTTATTGTAACTGTTATTTGTTCTCTAATCGGTTATTTTGGTCGTACCTTATCGGTACGCTTTGGTTGCAATGAATATGTAGGCATTGCAATTGGCGGCTTTGCCGCCATGGTTTCTGCCTATGGTTTCTATTCACATATTGAACAAGATTCGTTAGTTTACGTTCTTGTTTGTTGTACCTTATTTATGATACCTGGTGTACCGCTTATAAACTCCGTTATCGATACCATCAACAACCATATTTTATCGGGAATTACAAGAGCTATTAGAACGATCCTTATCGTTGGTAGCATGACCTTAGGCATGGCAATGGCTCTATACTTTAGCCCTATGCCGGCCTTTAGCTTTGTAGATATTAAGCCTCATGTATTATCCATTGAGCAAATTATAGGGGCTTTTACAGCAGCCGCATCCTTTGCAGTACTATTTAACGCTCCTGTACGGTTACTAGTATCCATTGGTATTGGCGGTGTATTATGCGTATTTATCCGCAATTTATTAGCTGTTGAATTTGGCTTCTCCATTCCAGGTGCTACCTTTGTAGGCGCTGCTGTAATGAGCGTGATCTATGTAAAAGTTTCTACGTGGCTGAGAACATCTAGCACAATTATCATCGTCCCATCTGCTATAGCCTTAATGCCTGGCATTTTATATTACAGATTCCTCTTTGATATACTTCATATCAACGCACTATCAGAGTCTGGCTTACTTCATATGGTCCAGAACGGTGTAACAGGCATCCTCACTATTGTAAGTATTGCGGTTGGTGTAGCAATTCCAAATGTACTGGCTCAAAAATATTTGAAAGCCCGAAAAGAGCGTAGAATTCAACAGTACTTGGCAACACGTCATATTAACGATGGCCAATAGCTAATCCTCACCAACTACATTACGAGCTTCACAATATAGATAGAATACTAAGTACTATAGCTAGTAATAGGTAATTATAATCAAAAGAGCATATATAAAAAGAGCTGGCCCTCAACGAGGCCAGCTCTTTTATTTAGATATCTCATTATTTGATTTCATTAGAAGGTGTTTTACTAGGAGCATCCACTGTAGCAGTGTTTTCTTTAGCTTCAACCACCTCTGGTACTACAATACCTGCCGCTTCTAGAGCTTCTTTAGACTCCTCAACTTCAGGGGCTTTCGTTGTACCATATTTGTAAAGATTATCTACCGCTTTTGCATCGATGGTTTCTTCCTCTAATAGAGCATTTGCCATATCATGTAAGAATTTCTCGTTATCGCTAAGAAGTTTTGTTACATCTTTATAAGCTTCTTCAACAATACGATGAATTTCAGCATCGATTTTTGCAGCAATTTCTTCACTATAGTTGCGTTCATGGCCAAGGTTTTTACCCAAGAATACTTGTTCTTGTTGTTCACCAAATACGATAGGACCAAGCTCATCGCTCATGCCCCAACGCGTTACCATGGCGCGTGCTGTATTCGTTACGCTTTGAAGGTCACCAGAAGCACCTGTACTGATTTCATCTAATATCAAAGCCTCTGCAATTCGACCACCAAGGGCTACGCGAATATCCGCTAATAATTGAGATTTTGTTTTGTAGTTTTGTTCCTCTGTAGGAAGCATCATAGTGTAACCACCTGCTGCGCCACGAGGAATGATTGTTACCTTATGAACAGGATCTGCATGAGGCAACAAATGTGCCACGATGGCATGACCAGATTCATGGTACGCTGTTAACTTACGGTCTTTCTCGCTCACAATATGACTGCGACGTTCAGGACCCATGCTAACCTTTTCACTAGCTTCTTCAACTTCAGCCATAGTGATAACTTTTTTGTTAAGGCGAGCCGCCAATAAAGCCGCTTCATTTAACAAGTTGTTCAAGTCAGCACCAGTAAAGCCTGGAGTTTTCTTAGCAATTGTTTTCAAGTCTACATCGTCAGCTAATGGCTTGTTACGAGCATGTACTTTTAAGATTGCTTCACGACCACGTAAGTCTGGACGACCTACGATAACTTGACGGTCAAAACGACCTGGACGCAAAAGCGCCGGGTCAAGAATATCTGGTCGGTTTGTAGCGGCGATGGTAATAATACCTTCGTTGGCACCGAAACCATCCATTTCAACGAGCAATTGGTTCAATGTTTGTTCACGTTCATCGTGACCACCACCAAGACCTGCGCCACGTTGGCGACCAACCGCATCAATTTCATCGATAAAGATGATACATGGCGCATTCTTTTTCGCTTGTGTGAAAAGATCACGCACACGAGAAGCACCAACACCTACGAACATTTCTACGAAGTCAGAACCAGAAATCGTAAAGAATGGTACCCCTGCTTCACCAGCAACGGCTTTAGCAAGCAAAGTTTTACCTGTACCTGGAGGTCCTGCGAGCAATACACCTTTCGGAATTTTAGCACCGATTGTTGTAAATTTACCTGGATCCTTCAAGAATTCTACTACTTCTTCTAATTCTTGTTTTGCTTCTTCAGCACCTGCTACATCTTTAAAGCTAACCTTTACGTTACCTTCACCCATCAATTTAGCACGGCTTTTACCAAAGTTCATCACTCGGCCACCGCCACCTTGAGTTTGTTGCATAATAAAGAAGAACAACACCACCAAGATGATGATAGGAATAGCAGAACCTAACAGGCTCATCCACCAAGCTGGTTGCTCAGGTGGAGCTGCTGTAATTTCTACGCCATTATCTTGTAATGTTTTAATTAATGTTTCATCACTTGGCGCATAAGAATTGAACTCTGTTCCATTTTTTAGTTTACCTTTAATACCATGATCATTGGTAATCGTTACGGACTCAACCTTTTTCTGTTGTACTTGTTGAATAAATCCTGTGTAACTTAGTTCAGATTTATTCGCACTTTGACCAGAGAAAGCGTCAATGGCGATAACGAAAGCGGCAATGATAAGTAAGTAAAGGACGATATTTTTTGTAAATCGACCCAAAAGATTACCCCTTTCAATAATAATTTACTTGTATAAACGAATTGAGTACATCTCATTAAGAGATGCACTCATATATTATATCATATTTTTAATTTTGATACATTTCTTCCTTTAAAATACCGATATATGGTAAGTGACGATATTTTTCCGCGTAGTCTAAACCATAACCGATAACAAAATAATCAGGAATAATAAAGCCCACATAGTCAACGTCTACGTCCATCTTACGGCGATCTGGTTTATTCAACAATGCTGCAAGGCGTACGCTTTTAGCACCACGAGCATGTAAATTTTCTAATAAGTAATGCAATGTTGTGCCTGTATCTACGATATCTTCCACAACGAGCACATGCTTCCCCTCTACAGAGCGATCCAAATCTTTTAGAATTCGTACTACACCTGTACTAGTTGTACCACTACCATAGCTAGAGCAAGAAATAAAATCAAAACTTACATCTACACTATCATCAATAGCGCGAGCTAAGTCTGTAAAGAAAACGATGGCTCCCTTTAATACCCCTACAAGCACTACAGATTCATTTTTATAGTCTTCGCTAATTGCTTTACCTAACTCGGCTACACGAGCCCGTAATTGTTCTGCTGTATATAAAATCTCTTTTGCGTCTTGATGCATCTATATGACCTCCACGATTCATATTAATGTTTGCAATATACCTTTATTGTATCACATTGAGCGATTACTTTTATACTTTTTATAGTGAAAGTTTTCTTTTCCCCGGTGTTAACAATGTCCAGTAATTGCTCTTGATGAGCTGATGTAAGCGTTAGATCAGAGTCAATGGTACTTACTAAACGCTGCCATAATCTCCGCTGTATTGCCAGTGGCTCCTGTCTCAAGGCACGGCGAGAGATTCTCACCTCATCCTTACCAATCGACACTAATTTATCAAAGGTTCTGGACGTTAAATCAGAGATAACCATTACATCTTCATTTACAGAACTTCCTAGTCGAACTATAGCATCTACCACAGCAGGGTTAACAGCTTCCAATTCAGGTATAATGCGATGACGAATCCTATTTCGCTGATATCGAATATCATCATTTGTAGAATCAATACAATACGTGAGCTTTCTATCGGCTAAATAAGCTAATAATTCCTCTTTTGGAACATCTAATAAAGGTCTAATCACAGGAATATCATAGTCATTGCTGACTACAGCCATACCTGTTAGCCCGTTTAATCCTGTACCTCTAATGAGATGCGCTAAAATCGACTCAGCTTGATCGTCTTTGTGGTGAGCTACTGAAATATAATCATACCCCTCAGACTGGGCAATTTCATTTAACCATTGATAACGTACTTGGCGGCCCATAGTTTCTTCAGACTTTTTATGTTCCTTACTTAGGCGCGGTACATCAAAGGTAGCGGAATAAAATGGCAGACCTAACTCTTCCACTTGATGTTGGAGCCACAAGACCTCATCTTTACTTTCAGGGCGAATACAGTGATCTACAATGGCTACACCTATTTTGTACGTTGTATGACGATGCGTAGCAATATCTTGTAATAAATACAATAGAGCCATTGAATCGGGGCCACCAGAGCAAGCTACTAGAATTCGACTATTTTCAGGAAATAGATTATGTGATTTTAAGGTGTGATTAATGGTTCGAATAAGTTCTTTCACATTCACGAGCCATCGCCTCCATACCATCTTGGTCGCTCACAAATACATGAGGAACCTCATAAGCATCCATAAAGGACGTTAAAATTTCTGCACCAGCTACGATGATATCGGCACGTCCTGCAGGTAAACCTTTTACGTGTAATCGCTCATCGCGACTCATGTAACGTAAGTTTAGAATGATGCCCTCTACTGTTTCACGACTTAATTTATGACCTTGTACCTTCGTACCATCATAGTTTTCAAGGCCTAAATCAATGGCCGCTAGCGTCGTTAGCGTACCACCGATACCAATGAATTCACCAAATTCACCTTGAATCATCATGGGATCCCAAAGGAATCGAGTTTCTTCCCATACTCGTTGAGGACCTTCATCAGACATAGATTGAAGGCGTACAGCCCCTACAGGATAAGATCGGCTCCAGTAAACGCCGTCCTTATTGCCTAATGCTAGCTCTGTACTACCGCCACCGATATCGATAGTTGTATAGTGACGACCATCATTCAACTGATCTCCTAAGGCACCATTAAAGCCATAAATAGCCTCTTCATCGCCCGTGAGAATACGCCATTCCATCGGACAATGTTCGCTAATGTACTCCATAAATTCAAGGCCATTAGATGCTTCACGAACAGCGCTCGTTGCAAAACCAAAGCAGCATTCCACCCCATATTGGTCTGCTAGTTTTTTTATTTCTGTAAAAGCTTGATAGGACGCTTCCATCGATTCAGTGCGCAATGTACCATCTGAATTACGTTGGCCTAAACGAGTAGTCCACAACTGTTTCGGCTCATAGTGCCATATATTATTTTCATAAGTAGCCAATAATAAGCGTACTGAATTTGATCCAATATCAATAATAGCTAACTTCATAATTGCTCCTTACATAATTAGTATGCCTCTAACACTATTATACTGTTAAGGCCTATACATAAGTAAAGAGATGGCTCAATGCCATCTCTCACTATTAATCTCGACGACCGCCTCGGCCTCCGCGTTTACCTTCTGTATTGCGTTTTAAATCGTGTAAGCGTTCATTGCTATCGCGCAAGAATGATTTCATCTTTGCTTCAAAAGCCTCTGTGCTTTGTTTAGATTGAACACGACGAGGACGTCGCTCTTCACTTGGTGTCTCTTTAGGTTGTGTTTGACGAATAGAAAGGCCGATTTTATTGCCTTCAATAGATAAAACCTTAACCTTTACTGGATCTTCAACCTTTAATACGGTATTAATATCTTCGACATACCCATGAGCTACTTCAGAAATATGAACTAGACCGGTTTGCTTCTCTCCTAAATCAACAAATACACCGAATTTTGTAATACCAGATACGGTACCATCAATAATGTTACCAACTTCGATTGCCATGCAACCTCCTAATTAATGCGGAAACCTCAAACTACAAACTAATGCGAATCTAAATTACTACAGTCAAACCTATTTTACATAAGGTACTTCACCAGGTTTTACAAGGCCGAGCTCCTCTCGAGCCACCCCCTCAATGGTCTTTGGATCTTGCAACTTAGCCTTTTCCTGTTCTAGTTCTTCATTTCGCTGTTTTAACTCTTGCAATTGTTGCTCAATATGTTGTTTTTCTTGATATACAGCCACCAAGCGATAGGCTTGCCCTAATAATAGCAGTACCATAATCCCTATACCAATTCGCTTGATCCACATGAGGATAATACGTTGATCCTGCGCTTTGCGATTAGGTCTAACCCGTTTGCGCGGCCTTTTTGGACGTTGTACTTCCATAGTGTCTTGAGTCATAATATCCCCCAAAAATATTCATCATCTGTATACTGTCATTTTTTAATTATATCACAGAACCTCGTTAGGGACTAAATAAAATTATCTATAGTTTACCTTATAACTATCATATAGTTAAAAAGGTCTTATCAGAGATAGACTTATTAGCAACAGCTACTATGGCCTTATAAAGTCTCTGCTTTATGAGCATATTCACGAATTACTGCACAAGACTTTTTAAATAAAGCTAATTCATCTTCAGTAAGCTTCAATTCAAATACATCTTCGATACCATCTTTGCCAATAACTGCTGGAGTCGATGCAAAGATTCCTTCTTCACCATATTGGCCATCTAGATAACAAGAACATGGCAAGACTTTCTTTTCGTCATGGAATACAGCACGAATTAATTCTGTTGTTGCACTAGCAATGCCGAACTCTGTGGAGCCTTTACCAGCCAATACGTGGTAACCACCAATTTTTACATCATCTAGCACTTGAGTATGATCAAGTGTAGGGAATCTATGATGCAATTCTTGTTGTAATTGTACTAACGGCTTTCCTTGTACATAAACATGAGACCATGGCACCATAGCACTACCGCCATGTTCACCTAAACAATAGGCTGTAATTGTACGGTTACTAATATTAAAAATGCGCGCCAATTCTTTTTGTAATCGCGCTGAATCTAAAGCTGTACCACTGGAAATAATACGTTTTGGATTCCAATTTAAATGTTTACATAAATAAGTAGCAACAACATCAGCAGGATTAGAAATAGAGATAATAAAACCATCAAAGCCAGACTTTTTAATTCGAGGAATAACATCCTTTAAAACCTCTACTGTATCACCAAGACTTTCTAAACGATCTTGATATAAATTTGGTAAAGGACCAGCGCTAAATACGAGAATATCACAATCCCCACAATCTTCAATAGGACCTGCAGTAGCTGTTACTTTATGAGGAATATAGCTAACAGCATCATTTATATCCATTGCTTGTGCTTTAGCTTTTTTCTCGTCAATATCCATCATATATAGTTCATCTACTTCACCTTGTAGAGCAAGAGAAAATGCTACATGAGAACCTACATGTCCAGTGCCAATAATACCTACTTTACGTAACTTCATAAGGGCCTCCTACGATTCGCACTAAAAGATATACATCTTCTAATACAATTCCACTTAAACCAGCGATTGCCATTATATGAATCGACAATGTTAAGTTATATTAAAACATATTGCTTGTAAAATACATAAACTATTATATACCTATTTTCTCATAGGTATATAAGAAAATAGATTTATAGCGATAAAAAAAGACTATTATAGGAAATCCTATAATAGTCCTTCTATTATATAGTTAGTCTCGTCCAGTAAAGAAGCTTACTACAGCAATCACTATAACTGCACCAACGATGGACGGAATTAATGCCATGCCTGCAAGACTTGGGCCCCAAGTACCAAGCAAAGCTTGACCTACAGAAGCCCCTACTAAACCAGCAATAACACGAAGAATAATCCCCATGCTTTGCGCCTTTTTAGTAATACGACCAGCTACAAAACCAATGAATCCGCCTACAATAATTGACCAAAGCATAATATACCTCCTATAAAGTCATCTCATCAAGATTAAGCGGGAATAAATCCTTATTCTCCATCACTTGCGGTGACTTTTCTAAATATTGTTTTCGCATTGACCATAAAATCTCTAAATCCTTTGGATCTAACTTGGACAATGCATATATCATCGTGAAATCTGAACCATAATGGCCACGCAAGCTATCGGGTACTCCTTTGGGTCCTTCTCCACCTAGACGATTATTAAAGAACCCTTGAATACGGCGACTATCTAAATCAATGATAATAAACCCTGACGCATCATATACATACAATGTATGATTTATACGCTTTAAAGCTCGTACCGTATTCGTTATAAAATACTGGTCCTTCATGTCAATGAGGGATGACTCATAACCTGAATGGTAAAAGTCCCCATAATAATGAGCTCCTCTATCTGTAGATTCCAACAAATCCTTGAGTATGGATTGTTCTGGACCACTAAAATCAGAGAAAGTTTTTACCATAGTAATCTCTCGTAAACCACGTTGGTAATTCTCGGTCTTCGGTGGCTCTATATGTTGACCACGAAAGGTAATAGGCATCAACCGAAGTGTATTATCAGCTAAATTATAAATACCATACCCTTCATAACCTAGAAAGTACACTTGTGAGTCGATGGACTTCATCGCTAATATTCGTTTTGAAATGATGGCATCACTAGAATTTACTAATGTATGCTCTTCTGGGTCTATGCGTACTGTTTTACTGTCGTAATTGCCACCTACTGCAAGCCAATAGGACAGCCCCACTACAATTAATGCTAGTATGCACAAACCGATACGTTTTATATTCATTTATACTCCCTATGAATCCCCAAGCATAAAACGTAATAATATATTGCCATTACAGTAAGTCCCTATTAATATAATCCCAATTCTAGGTATAACTGTAAATTTTATTTTTAATATCTTTGTAGATTTCTATGCCAAACTTAATGTAGCTAATCGCTCGCTAATTGACATACCCTTATAGGTAAAAGTTGGTAACAACTCATGTAAAGGTTCTAAGACAAAGGTTCTATCCCAAAAATAAGGATGCGGTATAGTTAGAGTTTCATCACAAATGGAAATCATAGAACCGGCCTCATCAAAAGCCAAAATAATATCTAAATCTAATGTACGTGGTCCCCAGTGAATGAGTCGTTCACGACCAGCCTCTTGTTCTAAGGACTGAAGTACACTTAACATTTCATGAGGATTCAAAGCACTTTTACAAGACCACATGCCATTA
Organism: Veillonella sp. 20925_1_51; assembly: GCF_041431445.1. Taxonomy (NCBI): domain Bacteria; kingdom Bacillati; phylum Bacillota; class Negativicutes; order Veillonellales; family Veillonellaceae; genus Veillonella; species Veillonella sp. 20925_1_51. Next base: position 13,564 of record NZ_JAPVXT010000006.1, on the reverse strand, counting down.
ATAAATGACGCCTGATCTGTATATCCCCAAGGTTCCGTTTCTATCAAAGAAGAACTAATAACCTCTGAAACGGTCTCATGCCCTTGCAATAGGTGAAAAGCGGAATTAATATAGCCTCTTTTATCACCTATATTTGAACCTACACTGATGTAATAGGTATACATCAAATTTGACCTCTTGTAGTGACAACCTCAACATAATCTAGGATACCAGCAATAGGTACAGATGGTTTGCGCACCGTTACAGATAAGCCAACGATACCTTGATAATGTTGGTATAAAGAGTCGGCAATAAGTGCACCTAAACGCTCTAATAAATTATGTTTTTCTCCAGTCATAACAGATTCTACAAGCTCATATACTTCTACATAATTGATAGAATCCTCTAACTGGTCACTTTGACCGGCCTTTGTAAGATCCGTAGTAATTTCAACATCTACAAAAAAGCGCTGTCCTTGCTCTTGTTCAGATGTCAAATTGCCATGGTATCCATAAAATGCCATGTTTTTTAAAACGATTTTATCCATTATTCACCTCGTAATAGGCCATCTGCTACGGCCAAGGCGCGTTTGTGCATTTTCACATTATGAACACGCACCATATCAACACCTTGGAATACACCCGTAATACAAGCCGCTACCGTGCCTTCATCGCGCTCTTCTGGAGGCAAACCGCCCAACATAGAACCGATAAAACGCTTACGGCTAGGGGCAAGTAAAATAGGGTATTCATAAGCCGTTAATTCCCCTAAACGTTGCATAACTTCAATATTTTGTTCTTCTGTTTTACCAAATCCAATGCCTGGATCAAGCCAAATTTGTTGAGGTGTAATCCCCACTTTCAATGCTTTATCCACGGCATAGAAGAAGTATGCTTTCATATCTTCAATGATATCACCGTAGTTTGTATCATTGCTATTATGCATAATGATTACAGGCACCTTGTATTTTGCGGCTATTGCTGCCATATCAGGATCATAATGTAAGCCCCAAATATCATTTAAAATATGAGCGCCCTTTGAAAGTGCATAATCAGCAGTTTTAGCATGATAGGTATCGATAGATACAGGCACTGTAGATGCATTTAATACAGGCTCTATCAATAGAGATAAACGTTCAATTTCTTCATCTGCTGTCAATGGTGTACAGCCTGGACGCGTAGATTCTACGCCTAAATCGATAATATCAGCACCATCATTAATCATTTGCGTTACATGGGCTGCTGCTGCTTCTGGGGTGTTAAATTTACCACCATCAGAGAAAGAGTCAGGCGTACCATTTAGTATACCCATAATAAGGGTACGATCGCACAAAGATAAACTTTTGCCATCATTCCATGTATAATTTCTACGTTTAAACATTTGCCTGTCCTCCACCTAACATTGCCAACGCTTCATCACGTAATGTACCAGTCTCTGCTAACACACCACGGCTTTCTAATGTAATAACCTTTGAATCTTGCTGCATGGTTCCTTTGATAAGCATACATAACTGAGTCGATGTAATGCGTACGAATACACCATGAGCAGATAAATCATTCATAATTGCATCTGCTAATTCTGATGCTAACCGCTCTTGTAGTTGCGGCCTCCGGCTAAGGATATTAACAATATCTTGAAACTTGCTAAGCCCTGCCACACACCCATCCTTAGGTTGGTACACAATATCTACGGTTCCAAAGAATGGCAACAAGTGGTGCTCACACATAGAATAAAAAGGAATTCCTGTAACTGCCACAAGCCCTTTATAATCAGTACTAAATGTTTCACCCCAGGCTGACTTTGTATCTAATCCTACGCCACTGAATAATTCACTATATAATTCTGTTACACGACTTGGTGTTTTCTCTAGCTCTGGCGCCTCTGTATCAACAGATAAAGCCGCTAAAAATTGCTTTATCCCGTCCTTTGCACGTTGATTCATCGGTCCTCCTAAACGATTTTCGTCGTCCAATCCTCAATATTCCAAATATCCGTAACCCAATCTTTATAAAATTCAGGTTCATGACTTACTAAAACGATAGTTCCTTTGAACTCACGCAAAGCACGACTCAATTCTTCTTTTGCATAAATGTCCAAGTGATTCGTTGGTTCGTCTAATACGAGTACATTGTACTTATTTTGCATCAATTTACATAAGCGAACCTTTGCATTTTCACCACCAGATAACACGCGCATTTGTGATGTAATATGCTCGTTAGTAAGGCCACAACGAGCAAGCGCTGCACGCACCTCTGCATTAGTCATTGCCGGATATTCGTTCCAAATATAGTCTAGTGCAGTTTCAGAATTGGATGGTGTATCCTCTTGAGCGAAATAGCCTATTTGTAGGAATTCACCTTTTACCAACTCACCGCTTACCGGTTTTAATAAACCTAAAATTGTTTTCAACAATGTCGTTTTACCTAAACCATTAACACCGCGAATGGCGATTTTTTTATTTCTTTCAATTTGAAAGTCTACAGGTCTAGTCAACGGTTCATCATAACCTAACTCCAGACCAAAAGCCTCTACGATAAAACGACTTGGCGTACGACCTTCTTTAAAACTAAAGGAAGGTTTAATATACTCTTTTGGTTTTTCCAAAATTTCCATTTTCTCCAAGCGCTTAGCTCGAGAATTGGCCATGCCACGCGTTGCAACGCGAGCTTTATTACGTTGGATGAAGTCCTCCATACGCTCAATCTCTTGTTGTTGACGCTCATAAGCCTTAGCCGCTTGTGCCTTTTTCACTTCGTAAGCAGCTTGGAACTGATGATAATCGCCAGTATAACGCGTTAAGACCGCTTGCTCGATATGATAAATAACATTAACTACAGAATTTAAGAACTCCATATCATGAGAAATCAGGATAAAAGCATTTTCGTAGTTTTGTAAATAGTTTTGCAACCATTGAATATGCTCTACATCAAGATAGTTTGTCGGTTCGTCCAATAGCAAAATAGTTGGTTTTTCCAGTAATAGTTTTGTAAGCAAAACCTTTGTACGTTGACCACCACTGAGCTCCGTAACATCTCGGTCAAGCCCAATATCCATAAGACCAAGCCCTGCAGCGGTACGTTCGATAACCGCATCAATTTCATAGAACCCACGTTGCTCTAGAATTTCTTGCCATTCCCCAACTTGTTCGAGCAGTTTATTCATCTCATCTTCGGATACATCACCCATACGATTATAAGCGTCATTAATCTTTTGTTCCATGACGAACAAATCATCAAAGGCGCGTTGCAATACGTCGCGGATGGTCATCCCTTTTTCGAGGACTGCATGTTGATCCAAGTACCCAACAGTGACTTGGTTGGACCATTCAATTTTACCTTCATCAGGAGGAATTTTACCTGTAATGATATTTAGGAATGTAGACTTGCCTTCGCCATTGGCACCAATGAGGCCTACATGTTCGCCTTTTAATAGGCGGAATGATGCATCATCTAAAATTTGTCGCGCTCCAAAACCATGGGTTACATTTGAAACGGTTAAAACACTCATATCTATCTCCACCGGAATAAAAGCCGTCTTGTTGAAGACGGCTTGTTTCATACTTACTTAAATATTATATCTATTGTACCTTTTTGACCTCTATATGTCAAAAATTGAACATCACTTACCTACTGCATAACGCAAGGCTACCACAGCCATAATCTTAGCGCCCTTAATCGCTTGCTCCAATCCATAGTCAGAACCTGCTGCACAAGTGAACTCTGGTGTATGAGCTTCTAAGCCTAATCCAATCTGTAATGTGGGCTGTGCTGTTGGTACTTCATAAGATACATTTCCTACATCTGTACTACCATCAGCCTCATCATCAGGCAATATACGGGGCGTTTCACCAAATTCAGTCATCACATCGTTAAAGAGATCTAATAGCTGTTTATCTTGACGCATATCCTTAAAGAGAGGCTCATAATGATGCATCTCAACACGGGCGCCATAAGATACTCCGATCTCTTTAGCAGCCTCTTTGATAGCCGGCAAAATAATACCTTCTAAATCGTCCACCGTACTACCGCGAACAGTCATACGAAGCGTAGCCTTAGGAGTTACTACATTTGGTGCTGTACCAGCTTCGGTAAAAATGGTCCCTACAATAGCCCCTTTAGGGAATGTTTTCTTTAACTCTTTTATTTTTTGATATAAATCTACAGCACAGTCTAAGGCATTAATACCAGAGTCAGTTAATGATGCTATATGACAAGACCGTCCATGGAAGGTAATCTCTAGTGGATGCGTCGCTAATGATGTGCCCCCCACCTCATTTTCACCGCCTGGGTGAATGATGAGCGCCGCCTCATAACCCTTAAATAAACCAGCCTCTGCCATGTATACTTTACCACCAATAGTTTCCTCCGCAGGACAACCAAAGAAGGTCGTTCCCCACGCTTCCGGTGCACTTTGGCTGAAGGCAACAGCAGCACCTAAACTCATCATGGCAATGAGATTATGTCCGCAACCATGACCGAGTTCAGGTAACGCATCATACTCTCCTAAGAATGCTATTTTATATCTCGCATCATGGTTATGGTCACCACGTAGTGCCGTTTGTAACTCAGGATAATCTGTTAATCCTACTTGAGATGTAAAATTATGATTTTCTAAGAATTGGTGAATTATCTTAACTGCTTTATGCTCGTTTAAGCCCAATTCTGGGTTATCGTGTAAATATAAGGAGATATCGCGCAATTCTTCTGTCATACTATCTATGATGGCACAGGCACGAGCCTCTCGTTCTTGTAATATCATAACTTCCCTTTTTAATTTCTAATTTATACTGTTTATTATTTATTCTATCTAAGAAGAATGCGTCTATTTCGTATAGGGATGAACAATTATGGTATTTGAAATATACCTAAAGTTAATCATCGCTCCTAGTGGTAATGTTTGATGCGGCATTCCATGACCTGTTGGGACATAACATACAAAAGGCTCCAACAATTCAGGGTCTCTATTTTCCTCCATGTAGCGTAACGCTTCATAGCCTAAATCGTAATCACGCTCATCATCGTCGCCTTCACAATCTGTAAATGTACCAATCACTAAACCTTTAATACGACTCAATAAACCACTGAGACGAAATTGTTGCAACATGCGATCTAGCTTATAAGGTGCCTCTCCTACATCTTCAATGAATAGTAATGTATCCTCCCAAGATGCATCCTCTAAAAAATACGGTGTTCCCGACAACATAGATAACATCGTCATATTGCCGCCCCGTAAAATACCTTCTCCTAGCTCAGTACCAATAGCACCACGAGGCGGTTCAGGTAAGGGTTCTATGACTTGTAATTTACCTTCTAAAGTATTAAATAAAGCATCAATATCTGCTTTGCGTTCAGGCTTAAAATCTACGCCCATCGGCCCGTGATAGGTAATGAGTCGGCTATATCGATTGATCGCCATGTGAAGTGCTGTACAATCACTATACCCAATAAAAGCCTTTCGATGCTTACGGATTGCTGTATAATCTAATAAATCTAGATAACGCATCGTTCCGTAACCACCGCGCAAAGCTAGTACCGCCTCACAAGGTGCGTTGGTCATCATATATTGGAACTCTTCGGCTTGCTCCTCTGGTGTACCACCATACAAGCCTTTGCGATGTGCACTTTCACCCAAAAGAACATTATAGCCCTTTGCGTTACAAATTTCTTCTATTCTATGTAAATCTTCATCGCTTGCACTAGCAGGAGCCATAATGCCTATGGTCATGCCCGGTGCTAAGCGCTTTGGTTCAATCCAGTTCATATGTCCTCATAAAATACAACAAAAGACGTACACATAGTGTACGTCTTAAGTGTATCTTATTTGTATGCTTTTTTAAAGTCAACAAGGCCTAATGTAGTCCAGAAATAATTTTGAATACTTCCATTTGTTACATATGGTTGTGTTGTGAAATACAATGGCATTACTAGAGCTTCATCAAAAATCATCTGTTCTGCTTTATGCATCAACGCATCCCGTTCAGCCCCATTTGGTGTCGTACGAATACGAGCGATTAACTCGTTATAAGCATCACTATGGTACTGACTATCATTGTCTTCAGCAGAAAATACTTCTAAGAAGTTTTGTGGATCACTGTAATCCGCAACCCAAGAAGCACGAGCAACTTGATATTTACCAGCTTCTCGGTCGGCTAAGAATACCTTTGTCTCTTGATTTTGTAAGCGCACATCTGCACCAAATGCATTGACCCAAGCATCTTGTACAGCTTCGGCAATCGCTTTATGTAATTCACTTGTATTATACAAAATCGTAATTGGAGGCAATGGATGATTTTTATCATAGCCAGCGTTTTTCAAGATTTCTTTAGCTTGTTCTACATCTTCATAAACAAGATAGCTACCCGCTTCACGGAAATCTTCACGCCCATTACTTTCAAGCATACCGTAAGGAACAAAGGCATAAGCAGCCTCTTTACCACCGCGAACAATATTGTTAACAATATTAGCACGGTTGATAACCATGGAGAAAGCTTTACGCACCTCAGGATCTGTGAAAGGTTCTGCTTTCACATTGAATACGTAATAATAGTTACCAAGCATAGGTCCAATATGTAATAGACCTGCCTCTTCTAATCGTTTTTGGTCCGCTACAGGAGGCTCAACCGTCATATCTGCTTCGCCACCTTCAACCAATGTAAGGCGTGTGCTTTGGGATTCACTAATAGGCCAATTCATTTTCTCTGTTTTCACAGAATCTGCATCCCAATAGTTAGGATTCTTAATGAAATCCATTTCTCCATTATGCTTCCAGGATAGTAAGCGGTATGGACCATTAGATACAAATGTATCCGCATTGGCAGCCCAGTTTTCATGAGCCTCTACATCTTTTTGGCTCACTGGATAATAGCTATGAGAAGCTAGTAATTTTAAGAAATACGCTGTTGGATTCTCTAAGGTAACTACTAATGTATTATCATCAGTGGCCTTAACGCCAACATCATCAGCTGAAGCGTCACCATTATTAAAGGCTTCGCCATTTTTTAATACATATAACATATATGCATTGTCCGCATGGACTTCAGGGTCTAATACGCGTTTCCACGCGTATTCAAAGTCATGAGCCGTCAAAGGCTCTCCATTAGACCATTTCAAATCAGGTCGTAAATGGAAGGTATACTCGCGACCATCATCAGAAATATCCCAGCTTTTAGCTAGTGCTGCCTCTGGTTCACTTTCATCATTTAAACGAACTAAACCGTCAAATAATTGAAGTTGAACTGTAGCCTCCGGAGAGGTAGTAGACTTTGCTGGATCCAATGTGGATGGTTCCTGCTCAATAACATATCGAATGGTATGCTCATCAATTGGTTGTTCCCCGCGAGGATAACCAAATACAAATAAGAGCACACTCACCCCAAGAGCAAGGACCATGAGTTTTAACAAATTTCGTTTATCCATCATGGCAATGCTTCCTCTACAAATTCTTTCATGATACGCCCTACTTGAGCGCCTAACTCTTTACCTCGGTCATTATCGATATCGCTCATCAAGAGGATAAAGCAGAAATGACCTCTAAATGTTTCTAATACGCCTCCATCGTGCTCTACGCGATCAAGGGATCCTGTTTTATGGTGAAAGCGTGTATCTTCGCCCCAATAAAATGGCAAGATATCACGGAATTGTTGGCGACCTAAAATATTCCACATTTCTCGGCCATAAGCATCTCTATCACGACATTCAAAAATGTGTTTATACAGACGAGCCAATGACAATGCAGTCAAATGGTTATCACGGCCTTCTGCTAGAGCGTCAAAGTCCATCATCATACGATTGAGTTCTATTTCATCTACACCAAGCTGTTCTGCACGAGCATTGATATTCTCCATGCCTAGAACAGTAATGAGTAAATTTGTCGCCATATTATCGCTAAGAACCATCATAAGACGACATAACTCAAGATACGTAAAGCTATGCTTTGCTACCAGTTCTTGTAATGCACCACCGCCTTCAACACGTGGTGTTCTAGATAGAGGAACTGTATCATTAAGATCCAACTGCTCTGTACGAGCTAAATGGAATACATACTCCATAACGAGTACCTTAATCAAACTTGCACTAGAGTGTACCGTATCTTCCCCTTTAGAAGCAATAATAGTCGGCTCCTCTTCATCGTCAAATTGAAGTACTACATAGGATATATTCCCCTTTGGTGCTAATTCTTTTATCACTGTATCGAGTTGATGTTCTAAGGACTTGCCAACAAGTAACTTTTCCATACTATTCTCCCATTATATGTGCCAGCATGCGATGCGGCGATCTGCCCAATCACGAAGAGGCGGACGTTCAGTAAAGCAACGACCTTCTGCCTCTGGACATCGACCACTAAACAAACAACCTTTCGGTGGGTCTAGTGGATTTGGTGGGTCCCCTTTAAGAGGTGCTCCAATTGGAGCATGTGGTATAACAGGACCATTTAAGGCCGTCAAAGCACGAGTGTAAGGATGTTGTGGAAATTCATATAAATCCAGTGCTGGACCTTCTTCCATAACAGCACCTAAGTACATAACCACCATGCGATGACTGATGTAGCGCACCATGTTTAAATCATGAGAAATAAAGAGGTACGAAATACCATGTTGTTCTTGTAATCGTTCAAGCAATGTCATAATTTGCACTTGAATCGATACATCTAGTGCTGAAATCGGTTCATCACAGATGATGCACTGCGGCTGCATAATAAGAGCCCGTGCAATACCGATACGTTGACGTTGACCACCAGATAATTCATGAGCATAACGCTCACCAAAAGACATGTTCAAACCAACTTGATCAAGCACTTCTTTTACACGAATAACGCGATCACGAGGTGTATACTTTGGATCCAGCTCCAAAGGTTCTTCTATAATCGCATTAACCGTAAGACGTGGATTAAGTGATGCATAAGGATTTTGGAATACCATTTGCATCACAGGATGAACGGCTTTACGATCCACATAAGGATCAATCTGACGACCATTCATATAAATAGAACCTGATGTAGCTTGATGCAAGCCCATCAACGTGTAGCCAAATGTGGATTTACCACAACCTGACTCACCTACGATACCGAGGGTTTCCCCTGGCGATTGATATAGGCTCACGCCTTGTACAGCGTGTACCGTGTGTTTTGGCTTAAATAAGCCCCCTGACAGAGTGAACTCTTTAACGAGATTGTCAGTTTCCCATACGTAACTCATTAAAGTCCCTCCAACTTAGCTAACCAACATGTAAATTGGTGACCTTCACCAACATTTGTAACCATAGGAATACGATTACCACAGATACGCATAGCCCACTTACACCGTGGATTAAACGCACAACCTCGTGGTAGATCAAACAGATCTGGTGGTTGACCTTCAACGGCTTTTAACTCACCATGCCATTTACCTTGTGGTAAAGCGAGTAACAAGCCCAATGTGTACGGATGACGAGGTTCATTAAAGATACCTTCTACCGTAGCAGATTCAACACATTTACCAGCGTACATAACCATAACGCGGTCGCAAATTTGAGCAATAACGCGGAGGTTATGAGAAATAAAGATAATGCCAATACCAGCTTCTACAGCTAATGTTTGCATAAGGCGCAAGATTTGAGCCTCTGTTGTAATATCTAGAGCCGTTGTCGGTTCATCACAAATCAAAATTTTTGGACGACCTGCGACAGCCATGGCGATACAAACGCGTTGGCGCATACCACCACTCAACTCATGAGGATATTGAGATAATCGTCTTTCCGGTGTTGAAAGGCCCATCTTCTTTAATAAGTCGATGGCGATAGCTCGTTCGTCATAATCCTCACCATATGCATTGGTACGATGGATAACCTCATACATTTGTTCCCCAATCGTCATGATTGGATTCAAAGATGTCATAGGGTCTTGGAATACCATGGCAACAGTAGTACCGCGGAGTTCATTCCAGTCATCTTCAGTAAATTCAAGGCAATCATTGCCATCAATCATAAATGTATCGGCTTTGATTTTTGTTTTGCCATATGGTAGCAATCCCATTAAGGAATTAACTAGTACAGATTTACCACAGCCTGATTCACCAACAATACCTAAAATCTCACCTGGTTGTAAGGAGATATCTTGATTGCGAATAACCCGCAAAGGGCCTTGGAAGGTATCGATGGTAATGGACACATTGCGCACATCAACAATTGCGTTATTCATTATCTATCTCCTTCCTTAGGGTCTAACACATTACGTAAGCCATCGCCAAGGAATGCGAAACCAAGCATGGTAACACTAATGGCAACAGCAGGGAAAATCAATTGGAATGGATAAGAGCGCATGCTGCTAATCCCTTCAGAAGCGAGTACACCCCAGCTCGCCATAGGTGCATTAACACCTAAACCGATGAAGCTAAGGAATGCTTCTGTAAAAATAGCCTCTGGAATGGCCAATGTCAATGTAATGATGATTGGTCCCACGCAGTTTGGCAAAATATGACGCAATAAAATGCGATATTTGGGAATACCCATCGCTTCAGCAGCAATGATGTATTCTTCATTTTTAACTTTCAAAATTTGGCTACGTACGATACGGGCCATATTGAGCCAGTACGCAATGCCCAATGCTACGAAAATAGACGTTAAACCAGGGCCAAGTACAACCATCAACAAAATTACGTAAAGTAAAAGTGGAATACCGTACAAAACATCCACGATGCCCATCATGATGCGGTCAACCTTGCCACCAAGGTAACCTGCAATACCGCCATAGGTAACACCAATAACAAGATTGATGAAAGCCGCTACAAAACCGATAGTTAAGGAAATGCGAGCGCCGTACATAACGCGCGTATAAATATCGCGGCCCAATGTATCTGTGCCAAACCAATGACTAAAGCTCGGACTTTGGTTCGCATCGATTAGGGATTGATCCGCATAAGTATACGGAGAAATAAGGGGGCCTAAAATAGCCAACACAATCATAACCAAAATGATGGTTGCACCTACTACAGCTAAGCGATTCACCTTAAATCTCGCCCATTTACTAGGACGTTTTATAAAGCTTGTAATTTCTTCTTGAGGAGTTCGTTCAATAGGTAAAAAATCTTCCTTATTCATCTGTCCCCTCCTCTGTCGTAACACGTGGATCAATTAACGGATAAATCATATCCACCAAAATATTAAGAAATACTACAAGAGCACTATAGAAAATCGTAATGCCAAGGATAACCGTATAGTCGCGGTTGTAAATGGACGTTACAAAATACTGTCCAAGGCCCGGAATAGCAAAGATTGTTTCTACGATAAAGCTACCTGTCAAAAGGCTAGCAGCCAATGGTCCCAAGTACGTAATAACTGGCAAAATAGCATTGCCTAATGCATGACGAGTCAAAATAGTCCAAGAACCCAAACCTTTGGCGCGAGCTGTACGGATATATTCTTGTTGGTACACATCTAGCAAGCCACTGCGCGTTAAGCGTGCAATGAATGCCATAGGTTGTGCTGCTAACGTCAACACGGGTAGAACCATATAAGATGGACCACGCCATAAGGCCACTGGGAACCATCCCAGTTCAAAGCCCACCACATATACAAGAACGGCACCTATAATAAATGTAGGCACAGAAATACCAATGGTAGATAATACGGTAACCGCATAATCAACGATACCATTAGGGCGCATAGCACTAATAGCACCCGCTGCAATACCACCTACTACAGCCACCATTAATGATAATAAACCGAGCTGCGCAGAAATTGGGAATGCATCACTGATAATATCGTTCACACTACGACCTTCATACTTATATGATGGTCCCAAATCGCCGGTAATAACACCACCTAAATAATCACCATACTGTTTCCATACAGGAGCATCAAGATGATACTTTGCTTCAATACTTGCTTTCACCTGAGGTGGTAATTTCTTTTCAGTCGTAAAAGGTCCCCCCGGTATTGCATGCATTAATGCAAACGTTACGGTAATGATGACCCATAAGATTATGATTGCGCCACCTAGACGTCGAAATACATACCTTGTCATTGTCACTATCCTCCATAAAAAGTCTATCTGTTTTATTATACTACATTATGAAGTTAATTTCATGAATTACATCATTACATTTACAGAAAGCCCTACATAACGTACAATAAAATATATAATATTTTGGAGGTGTCTATGACAGAAGTACCTAGAGTCTTAACAATTCAAGACATGAGCTCCATCGGCCGTTGTGCCCTAACCGTTATGATTCCAATCATCAGCGCTATGCGTTGCCAAGCGGTTCCATTGGCAACAGCTGTATTGAGTAATCACTTAGAATATCCACACTACGAGTTTGTAGATTTATCGGCACATATGAGAGATTTTATGGACTGCTGGGATAAAAACGAAATCGACTTTCACGCTATTGTAAGTGGTTTTTTAGCATCGCCAGAACAAATTCATCTCGTGGAAGAAGCCATCGATCGCTTCGGTAACAATGGCCAAATGATTATCGTCGATCCTGCTATGGCCGATGATGGTCGCCTCTACTCTATTTATACACCAGATATGGTAGTAGCTATGCGCCAACTTGTTTCCAAGGCTCATATTGTAAAGCCTAATTACACGGAGGCTTGTTTCTTATTAGATATTCCATTTTCTACAGATCCTATTAGCGATGATGAATTGCGCGATCGTTGCAAAAGATTGTACCAAATGGGGCCTGACATGGTTATCATGACCAGCGTACCATCTGAAACGCATGCGGTTATCGCGGTCTATGATGGGCCAACTGATTATTTAAAAACTTATGATATTCCTCTTATCCCTGTGAAAGCTACAGGAACTGGGGATATCTTTACTGCTGTATTATCCGGTGCAGTAATGAGGGGATATTCACCTTATGATGCGGCAGAGTTAGCAATGAATTTTACTACCAAGGCGATTCAAGCCACAGTGGATACTGTAAAATCAATGAAGCAAGGTGTAGCCTTTGAGCTAGTCTTGCCAGAATTAACTCAACTATAAGATATAAATAAAGGGGAACTTATGGATTTACTCTATGTTGTATTACGAACACTACTCATATGTACTGTCGGTTTGCTCATTGCATTCCAAGGTCGACGTATGGGATTATCGATTTTTAATCTAACGGGACGGTTAAATCGACTACAATTTATCATATGCTTCATTGTTTTAATGATTTTATTCCACATCGTTCACTACATTGATGATCTATTCTTGGACTTTGTTGTTTCTTTACCTGCCTATTGGTTTACAAGGGTTGTTATATGGATTTTATTAGCATCCTTATTCCCATTATCCTGCATCTTATTTGGCCGTCGTATTCATGATATCGGCTTTAATGCTTGGGCAGGGATTCTATGGTCGGTAATCATCATTTTCATCAATACCTATTCTGCTGTATCGCCATTCAATTACTTGCTTGAACTTTTCGTATGGCTCATAGGCTTCCTCTTTTGGGTATTGCCTGGTCAGCCAGAACCGAATCAATATGGGAATCCTCCATTTATGTCTGTGAATAGACCAACTTATGAGTCAATGCAACCGTCCATATCTCATAGGGAAAAAGAAATCCGCAAAACGGTGCGTAAACGACGTAAAAAACGATAACAAATTAATAAAT